>JBEKYV010000276.1:0-5318 GCA_049510515.1 Solirubrobacteraceae bacterium
ATTCCTTCCGCCGCCTCCCGCTCGAGCTCCATGAGCACCGAACAGTCGGCTGCCAGTCGGACGGAGGTGGGGCCAGTTGAGACCGCCGCAGTGGGGCCAGATCAGACCGCCATTCCCACTCAGGGAGCACGTTCCGATCGCGGGTTGCGTTAGCTCCGGCGGCCGCTGCCGCGCGGTGGCCGGTCAACCGATGTATCGCCAAACGCGTCGACGGCCCGCAGGAGCTCGATCAACGCTTGCCCGAGATCGGTCGCTGCATCGAGACGTACGTGACCGGCGCCGTCCTCGGTCACGACATGCAGGGGCCGCAATGCGCGCACCGTCTCAAATACGGTCGTGCGCCCGCAGCCGAGCATTTCTGCAAGCTCGGAGGGCTTCCAGCCTTCAGGCTGCTGCGGCGCGGCGAGCGCGGCGAGCACCCGACGCTTGCGGTTGCCACCGAGCAGCCAGTCTGGGATGAAGTCGCCCGCCGGCGGCTCGTTGTGTCCGTAGAAGGGAGTCATCGCCTGATGCCGTCGTGGCGAGGTGGTACGGTTCAACCGTACTATGATCTTGCAAGTAATCGAGGGCGGCGGTGACCAGATGGTCGAGCCCTACTCTCCCGTTCAGTTCGATCTCCGCGTGCACGCACTGCGACCGGGGGTGGCGCACGAGCGCCTCGAGATCGCGCTCGACCGGGATCCGGTCAGCGCCGTTGAGGCGGCCGCGAGTGCCGATGGCGTGCCCAGCGAGCTGTGGGCGGCGATCGCGGTCGAGTCAGAGCGTGCGCTGCGGACGGCTGCTACAGCCACAGGAGTCGCGCACAACCGCCTGGAGGCCGCGCTGAATGACGCGGCGGCGCACTCACCGACGGTGACGGCCGCAGGTCACGGCCGCCGCCTGGCCGGCTACGCTCGGGCGCTGCGGCGCGGCGATGCCGACACGCCAACCGGCGCGGCGCGGTGCCTCACGATCATCGTGGCCTACCACACGCTGTTCGCCTGGGAACTCGAGGCCGCTCACGCAGGAGCGTCGGTGGAGTCGTGGGCCGCGGCGCTGCTCGCCGTCATGCCGCAGGGGCGACTGCGGTGGGAGGCGGCTGCCGCCGAAGCGGGGCAGACACTCGGCGAGTGGGTCGCTCTTCAGGCGGCCCTGCGCGCAAGCTGTTGAAGCGCCTGCGCCCAGCCGCGCACGATCGGTGACGTGCTCGCCGCCAGCCGCGCGGCGTACGCGAGGCCCTCAGCGGCTGCCAGCCGCGCGGTGCGCTGAAACTCGTGCAGGTTGTGGATCCGAGTAGCGAGATGGTCGCCGCCAGGCCCGTCAGGGGCCGGGCAACCCTCGACCTCGCAGAACACCGACGTCGCCGCGGACGCCGCAAGCCCAAGAGCAGCGCCAGGCACCTCCCAGAGCAGCTCGCCGACGGCGCCCCCGCCGCCAGCCGGGTGCAGATCCGCCGAGACCTTGTGAAAGCGCCATGCGTTGGTGGCAAAGCCATCGGCTCCGGTGGCGACGAGCACCGCGCCGAGGCGCCCGACGCAGTCGGCCACCATCCGCACGCCCGCGCGTGTCCCCGCCTCGATCACGGCGGCGTAGGCGAGCACCTCCTCCGGTGTCGCCGCCTCGGGCTCAAAACGGCGCACGCGCACGAAGATCACATCGGCCCCAGCGCCTGCCAGGCGCTCGGCAACCCCGCTGGCGCTACCGTCGAGAAGATGCCGGCGCGTGATCTGCAAGTAGGCGATCAGCGCCCGGTCGCCCGCCAGCTCCCGACTGCGCGCCAGCAGACGTAGGTTGACCGCCAAGCGCGGATCGTCGAGCGTCGCAACCTCGAGGTACGGGGCGGCGAACGCCCGGCTCCCGAGCTGGTGGCGCACGTCCGCCTCGACGAGCGCGTCGATCGCGTCCTGCCCGGCGAGCCGCTGCGCGCTGAGCGGCAGCGGGATCGCGCGGGCGAGCGGACGGTTCGCAGCGCGGGGACGCTGTCGTTTGCCGGACCCTTGCTGTTCCAGGCGCGCGGTGTCGGGATCGACGCTCCAACGGACCCCCTGGCGGTCGAGCGCCGTTGCCAGGCGGTCGCGCGGCTCACCGAAGCGCACGTGACCCTCGGGGTAATCCGCGAGGTAGCGGTCGCTGATGACTGCCGCGTCGAACGGCAGTGGTCTTTGCAGATCCTCGATGAAGGCCCACTCGTCGGACTCACACCGCAGATAGAAGCACCCGCGTGACATATCGAGCCAGAATAGGCAGGGTTTCGGACGCGACATTCAAGCATCGAACTCAGCGTCGAGCGAGCCGGCGTGTACGCTCGCTCGCATGCCCATCTTCGACGATCAACCCCCTCTCCGGTTTCTGAACCTTGGAGCCTGAGGAGGCGGTCAACCAGGCGCTCGACGTGCTGGCCTCTGGTCTCGTGCTGCACGAGGCGCACGCGCATGACAGTCACATCGCGCTAAGCGTCTCCGGCCTCGCCGAGCAGACCGTGATCGAAGCGCTCGGCCTCTACCTGGTCGGCCTGGTGGCCGGGGTCGTGCGCACGAACCTGAAGTTGTCCGCAGCGCTGCTCGACCGTACACCCGAGGGGCGCGCACAGCTCGCGGCCGACGTGGAGGCGCGACTCACGCCGCCGGCAGAGGCATCGCCGCGGGCGCGCGAGCATTTCGTCGCCGATGTGCGCGATCCGTGGATCGCCGAGGGAATCGGGCACGCGATCCTTGCCGTGCGCAACCGCGCCGAGACGCTCTGCCTCAGCGGAGCGGTCGTGGCGATCACCGTCCCACACGGCAAACCGTCACAGCAGGGGCTGGACCTGCTTGCGATCTACGACGACGACGGGCTGCCGGCGATCGCGCTCGGGGAGGCAAAGGCAACGAGCGAGAACGGCAGCGCACGCCTGACCGAGGCGATTGCGTTCTTCCGCGAGGTCGAGGCGGGGGACCGCGACGTCGACATTCGCATGCAGGTCGTGCTTTTGAGAGAGGCACTGGACGAATCACTCCAGCTGGGGCTATCGGGAAGCTTCTGGCGCCAGCGCGTCTGCTACCTGCCGCTGATCGCGCACGGCGACGACGTCGACATGAGCGCGCCGCGCCCGGCGCTGCTCGCGATCCCGCGCCCGGCGACCCAGAAGCGAGTCATCCACTGCCGACCAGCGAACTATGCGCGGTTCTTCCAGGCCGTGGCGACAGCGATGCGTCAGGCAGTCCCGGCAATCAACCTTTAGAGAGGATGTTCAACCGCGGCATAACCCAACTGCTGGAGCAACTACCCGAGTTCGAGGGGCTCGACGGCGACGGTGTGAAGCGCCTGCTGACGAGCGCGTATCTCGAAGGTCTCGACCTCGCGACGCTCGCCGGCGAGGATCGGCGCCGGCCGCTCGCCGCGCAGCTACGCCGGCTCGTGACGGCGCTGGAGGTGCACGCGATCCTCGTGCCCGGTGTCGAGGAGCAGGCGCGGCGCGCTTGCGCGTTCGTCGCAGCCGAGAGCCTGAACCTACTCGGCGACCTCGGTGACCCGGCTACGGGCGCCAGCGCCGAAGAGCAGTTCTTCGCCGCGTTCGGGTCGCGCGAGCGTTACCGCCAGATCGAGGCGGCCCTGCTCTACCGAATCGCCGCGTTCGACGCGAACGCTGCGATCGCGGCTCGCCATATTGTCGAGGTCCCGGCCAGCAACGGCTTTGAGACCGAGCAGGAAGGTGTCGACTGCGAATGGGCACTGCGACAGATCATCGCGTTCATCCAGCTCTCTCCCGCACCCAACGCGGATGCGGAGCCACCCGCCGTGCCCGACGTCGACACGCCCGAGCAGCTCGTCTCCACGATCCGCACGGCGCTGTGGCGGCGGATCGGCGAGATCTGCCGCGACCACCTGCGCTGGCTGCGCCTCGAAGACGACACACCCGATAGCAACGCAGTCGAGCAGCTCGGCGGCCTCGGCCAGCTGCTAGAAGATCCAAGCGGCGCAGCCTACGCCGACATCGCGCACCTCGCTCGGCTCCTGCGATTCGCGTGCGAGGGCACGACGGACCGCGCACTGCGTGGTGTGCCGCCGCCGGAGGACCCGTCGGTGTTCCTCGCCTATCAACAGCGACGCTGCCGGAAAAAGCCGCTCCTGTGGCCGTCCGCCGAGCACTACCGCCGCGTGTGCCTTCCCGGCCCCTCTTCACATGCCGCAGTGTCCATGCCCACGGGATCAGGGAAGAGCGGTGTCGCCGAGCTCGCCGTAGCACAGGCGCTCGCGCGCGGCTGGGTCGTTTACCTCGCGCCGACACGCGCACTCGTACGCCAGGTGCGCCGCGACCTGCGAGCCGCGTTTGGCTCCGACGTTGAGGTCCGCGAGTTCCTCGGCGGTGCCGAGTTCACGGCGTTGGCCGACGACTCGCTCGAGGGCGACCCCGGCCGTGCGGTGCTGGTGATGACCCCCGAGAAGTGCTCGCTGGCGCTGCGGCAAACACCCGAGGCGTTCGCCCGCCTCGCTCTCTGTGTCTTCGATGAGTGCCATCTCGTCGGCGAACCTGGCAATCGCGGCGTCCTCGCCGAGCTGGTGCTGGCGCAGATCCTGCACCTCGCTCCCGCCGTCACCGTGCTAATGCAGTCCGCACTGCTCGCGAACCCCGAGGAGTTCGCGGCATGGCTGCGCCAGGCCACCGGCCGCCCATGCGAGCCGATCCGCGAGCCCTGGCGGCCCACTCGCACGCTGCGTGCCGTGGCCGGCTTCGACCGGCCCGGTTTGGAGCATGCACAAGAGCTTGCATCACGGGAGCTGGCCGCTCTGCCGCGCCGCGTCCACTTGCCGTTCAACGCCCCTCTGAACCTGCTTGTAAACCTACAAGGCGCCTGGGCGCAGGACGATCCTGCTGACTATGCCCTTGCGCGCACTGTACTCACGGCGCCGCTGACAGTATCTCGCACCGACGACGGCTTCGACGTAAGCGCCGACAGCTACGTCAATAACGCGACCGGCGCGGTTGCCCAGGGCCTCGCCGATGCCGGTCACCGGGTGCTCGCGTTCATCCCCGCCAACAAGCACTACAGCTTCTCGGTGGCAGCGAAGCTGCGCGGCTTCAACCACGATGGTGACCTCGATGACCAGCTCAATCACCTACTCGATCTCGCCGACTTCGAGCTGGGAACACCGAGCCTGCTGCGCGAGCTGCTCGGCAAGGGGATCGCCGTGCACACCAGCGCGATGCTCCCGGAGGAGCGCCGCGCGAGCGAGCGCGCCTACGAACGTGGCATCGCGCGCGTCGTCTTCGCCACCGGGACACTCGCGCAGGGCCTGAACCTCCCGGCAACCGCGGTAGTCATCGGCGGCATCAACATCGGCTATGACCCCAACCTCAG
>JBEKYV010000277.1:0-5311 GCA_049510515.1 Solirubrobacteraceae bacterium
AGTCCTTGAGCGCGCGCGCCGCGGTGCGGCCGCGTTCGAGGAGCGCCAGCAGCTCCTCGAGACGGTGCGCAATCGCAAAGCCCGCTTGAACCGTCTTCACCAGTTCGAGCAGTCCCTCCCACTGCTGCATCTCGGCCGCCCACTCGCTGAGGCCGAGGACGGCCTCGGCGTCGTCCAGCAGCCGCTCGGGCGTCAACTGCCCCCCCTTGGCCAACGTCGTGACGTACTCCAGCAGGCGTTCACCGGTCGAAAGGGCGTCGTCGGTCTTGCGGATCTCCGCGCCGACGCGCTCCGCGGCGCAGTAGCGCCGTTGCTGCTCGCCCTCGATCAGGCCGCGCCGTTTGAGATCGTCGAGCAGCGGCGCGACATCGTCCACCTCGGCGAGCTCCCGCAGCTCCTCGGCCGACAGCGAGGCGCGACCGACAATCGCCAGCGCGGCCAGAACTGGACGCTCGGCCGCCGGCAGGTCTGTTATCCGCGTCGGCGGGTTCTCATCCCCCAGCGTTCGATCTGCCACGATCGATCATCATATGGGAAAGCAGCCTGTGGGATCTAGCGCTACTGGACTTCAGCCGGCCATCGCCGGCTCATCCTCCGCTTCGACGGCCCCGTCCGGCGGGTCGTCGTCCCCGAGCTCGCCGAACAGCGAGGGGTCGCTGTCGGAGCCCTTGATCAGCGCGTCGGGGGAGCCGTTCTCCAGCAGGCGGCCCTGGCGGGTGCCGAAGTAGATCGCCTGCGGGTGGTGGGCGATCAGCGCCAGCGTTGACTGCTCCGGCTCGGGGGCATACCCATCGGTGATCGTCATTCCGATGTCGCCGAGTCCCAACAGCTTCTCGACCTTCAGGTGCTCGGCCTGCTCGGGCACCGCCGGGTAGCCCCAGGAGTAGCGCCGGCCCTGCGTGGCCGGGATGCCGAGCATCGTGCGGGCCTCGTGGTGCAGCCACTCCGCCAAGCCCTCCGCGGTCTGCACGCCGAGCCCGTGCACGAACAGCTGCTCGGCGAACTCGCCTTCGGCCTCGAGCTTGGCCATCAGCTCGGTGACCTCCGAGCCGACCGTCACCGCCTGCACGGCGATCACGTCCAGCTCCTCCGGAGGCTTGCCGTCGACGGCGGGCCGGAAGAAATCGGCGAGGCAGATGCGGTCGCCCTTGGGCTGGCGCGGGCAGACGAAGCGCGTCAGCTCTGTGGCGCGGTCCTTGGGGTCGAGCACGACGATGTCGTTGCCGAGCGCGTAGCAGGGGAAGAAGCCGAGCAGCGCGCGGGGGTGCAGATAGGTCTGACCATTCCACATCCGCTCCAACCGCGGGCGGAAGTCGCTCTCCAGCAGCTCCCGCCACGCCTCGCCCTTGACGCCCTTGCCGCCCCAGTGCAGCTTGAACAGGACGTGGGTGTCGAGGTGGCTGTACACCTCGTCGAGATTGACCGGGATCTCGCGCACGCCCCAGAACGGCGGCGTCGGCACCGGCGTGTCGGTGCGCGCGGCGGAGCGCACGGAGTCGTCGGCGAAGTTGAGCTCCTCCTCGGGCGCGTCGCCCTTGGCGCGGAACTCGGTGGCGCCGGCGAGTAGCTTCTGCACGAGTGCGCCGCGGGCGTCGGCGTCGATCAGCTGGTCCATCACGGCGAGGCCCTCGAAGGCGTCCTTGCAGTAGAAGACGCCCGGCTGGTAGACGACGTCGGAGTCTTTTCCTCCCGGATAGAGCGCGCGGTAGCCGAACGCGCGGTTGATCGCGGCGCCACCGATCAGCACCGGGTAGGTGAGGCCCTTGGCGTGCAGCTCCTGGATACACGCTGGCATCTGCTTGGAGGTCGAAACCAGCAACGCGCTCAGCCCGATCGCGGTGGCGTCGTGCTCCTGGGCGGCGTCGAGGATCGTCTGGATGGGGACCTGCTTGCCGAGATCGACGACGGTGTAGCCGTTGTTGGTGAGGATCGTGTTGACCAGCGACTTGCCGATGTCGTGCACGTCGCCAAACACCGTCGCCAGCACCACGGTGCCCTTGGTGTAGCCCTCGAGCTTGTCGAGATATTTCTCCAGCTGCGCGACCGCGCGCTTCATCACCTCGGCCGACTGCAACACGAACGGCAGGATCAATTCGCCGGCGCCAAACTTGTCGCCGACCTCTTTCATCGCCGGCAGCAGCACCTCGTTGAGCGTCGGCACCGCGCCGATCTTCTCGACGCTGCGGTCGATCCAGCCCTCGACGCCGTCGCGGCGGCGGCGCAGGATGTGGAAGTGCAGCGCCTCCTCGGGCTCCATCCCCTCGGTGGGGTCGGCCGCCCCCTGGGCTGTGTCCTCGGGGCCCTTGGACTCGAAGTGCTCGATGAACCGCTCGAGCGCGTCCTCGCGACGGTTGAACACGAGGTCGTCCGCCAGCTCGCGCTCGGCGTCGGGGATCTCCGAGTAGGGGGTGATGTGGTTGGGGTTGACCATCGCCAGGTCGAGGCCGGCCTGCACGCAGTGGTGCAGGAACACGGAGTTGAGCACCGCGCGCGCGCCGGGTGACACGCCGAAAGAGACGTTCGAGACGCCGAGCGAGGTCTTCACGTCCGGGATCTGCTCCTTGATCGCTTTGATCCCGGCGATCGTCTCGACAGCGGAGGGTCGCCACTCCTCATCGCCCGTCGTCAGCGTGAACGTGAGACAGTCGAAGATCAACAGCTGCCGGTCAAGGCCGTGCTCCTCGCAGCAGAGGTCGCGGATGCGCTTGGCGATCTCGACCTTGCGCTCGGCCGTCTTCGCCATCCCGACCTCGTCGATCGTGAGTGCGATCAGCGCCGCGCCATGGGCGAGCGCGACGGGGACGACACGGTCGAGCTTGGCGCGGCCGGCCTCGAGGTTGACTGAGTTGACGATCGCCCGGCCGGGAATCTGCTCCAGCGCGCGTTCGATCACCTCCGGCTCGGTCGAGTCGATCTGGATCGGGGCGGGCTGTGTCAGCGACACCTTCTTCGCCACGAGGCGCATCTGTTCGTCCTCGTCGGTGCGCTCGGTGAGCGCGACGCACAGGTCGAGCACATGCGCGCCGCCGGTCACCTGGTCCTCGGCGATCTGCACGAGCCCGTCGTAGTCGTTGGCCAGCAGCAGCTCCTTGGCCTTGCGCGAGCCCTGCGAGTTGACACGCTCGCCCACCATCGTCGGTGCCGGCTCCTGGGCGAGCGGGGTGGCGGCGATCATCGAGGAGAGATGGGGAGGGCGGGGGGCAGGGCGGGGGCCGACCGCGCGCGTGGGGGGGCCGCCTGCCTGTGCGCCCGACGTGGGGCCATCCGCCTGTGCGCCCGTTGTGGGTCTGTCCGCCCGTGCGCCCGCCTGGCCGCCGACCCGCTCGGCGATCGCGGCGATGTGCGCGGGCGTCGTCCCGCAGCAGCCGCCGACGATCCCCACGCCGTAGCGCTCCACGAACTCCCGCAGCGCCTCCGCCAGCGGCTCGGGCTTCTCGGGGAAGATCGTCTCGCCGTCAGGGCCCTGCAGCGGTAGGCCGGCGTTGGGGATGCAGGCCACCGGCACCGGGCAGTACTCGCCGAGGAAGCGGATCGCGTCGCGCATGTCCTCGGGGCCGGTGGAGCAGTTGAGGCCGATCACGTCGACCTTCAGCGCCTCCAGCGTGGTCAGCACCGCGGAGATGTCGGTGCCGAGCAGCATCTTGCCGCCGTTGGGCAGCAGCGAGACGGAGGTGTGGATCGGCAGCGTGCGCCCGGTGCTTTTGAAGGCGGCGCGCGCGCCGAACACGGCGGCCTTGACCTCGAGGATGTCCTGGGCGGTCTCGATGATGATCAGATCGGCGCCGCCGTCGATCAGCCCCGCTGCCTGCTCGGTGAAGACCTCGACGAGCTCGCCGAAGCGGATCTGCCCGAGCGAGGGGTCCTCGGAGGCGGGCAGGTAGCCGGTGGGCCCGATCGAGCCGGCGACGTAGCGGTGCTCGCCGGCCGCTTTGCGCGCGATTTCCGCGGCCTTGGTGTTGATCTCGACGGTGTAATCGGCGAGACCCCACTCGCCGAGCTTCAGCCGCGAGGCCTGAAAGGTGTCGGTCTCGACCACCTCGGCGCCGGCCTCGAGCATCGACGCGTGCACCCCCTCGATCACGTCTGGGCGGTTGAGCACAAGCGCCTCGTGGCACTTGCCCTGCAGCCCCCCGTAATCCTCGGCGGTGAGGTCGAACTGCTCCAGGGTCGCGCCCATGCCGCCGTCGTAGATGACGACGCGGCTGTGGATCGCCTGCAGGAAATCGCGCATACACCGATGCTACCGGCCCCGTTGCCGGTCTCGTGGTGGGCGCGGCCCTGGTTGGTGGGGTCAACGTCTCTTTTGGAGCCCATACCAAACGAGACTAAGTCTCATTCTTTTTTGGTTTGGGGATTGAAAAAAAGATCAAAAAGCCGAGGGGGGCGGGGATCGACTGTCCTTTGGGGCCGGTTCACAACTATTCGCACGCCTGCACGGCCCGCCCGACGCCGACTGCCCGCTTGGGACGCGCCTGTCGTCCGTTTGGAACGACACGTTGGTCTCACTCTTTGGGACGGCCGTCAATCACTCGTCCAAGGGTCGTGAAACTCGCCGTGCAAGTGGGCATTCTGCACGCCCACTGCCGGGTCTCGTCAGCTCCCTTCCAGCCCCCTCTAGCCAGGAGAGGACCTCCATGCCACAGCCAACCGCCTCCATTCCAGAGCCAGTCGTCGTGCACGCCTCTTCCCAGGCTACCCGCCGTCGCGCAACTTCAAACCGCTCCAAGCGCGCCGGCCACACCGTGGTGGCCGTCGTGGGGTTGGGCTACGTCGGGCTGCCGACCGCGATCGCCCTGCGCGGGGCAGGCTGCCGGATCGTTGGGATCGACGTCAGCGGCCCCCGGCTGAGCGCGATCCGCAATGGGGAGGCCGAGCTGCTGGAGACCGAACAGCGCGACCTGGCGAGGCACCTGGCGAGCGACGGGTTTGTGCTCACCAATCGGATCAAGGCGCTCGACGCGGCAGACCTCGTGCTGATCTGCGTGCCGACGCCGGTCGACGAGCAATTGCGGCCCGACCCGCGGATCCTGCGCGAGGCGTGCGCTTCGGTCGTGCGCCACGCCCGTCTGGGGCAGACGCTGGTGTTGACCTCGACCACCTACGTGGGCACCACCCGCGAGCTGCTCGCCGATCCGCTGGCGGAGCGCGGCCTCGCCGTCGGCGAGGACGTGTTCGTGGCGTTCGCTCCGGAGCGGATCGACCCCGGCGTGAGCGACCACGAGCAGCTGAAGACCCCGCGCGTGCTCGGCGGCGTCACCCCCGAGTGCACGGCGCGCGCGGCGGGCGTGCTGCGCCACACCTGCAAGCGCCT
>JBEKYV010000278.1:0-5299 GCA_049510515.1 Solirubrobacteraceae bacterium
GCCAGCACCGCCCCCAAAGCGAAGCTCACCCCAAGGGCGAACGTGATCCGCCCGCTCCACGCGTCGCCAAGCGCCGCTAGCGCAAACCACACCGCGCCCCACCGCGCGGCGCGCCCGTAGACGCGCACGGCGATCCGTTCGAACAGGGCGGCCGAGGCCAGCACCGCGGCCGCGCCCACCGCGCGCACCCCCACGAGCGCTCCCAAAGGCGGGAACACGAGGCTGTAGCCGGGCATGTCGTGGCCGCCATACCAGCGGCTGTCCCACACCAGAAAGCCCGCTTCGCGGAAGAGGTTGGCCCGATACACCTGCGCCGCCAGGTCGGGAGTGGGGGGGTGAACGATCAGCCACACCGCAACCCCCACCGCCGCCGTCACGATGCCCCACGGAGCGCGCGCCCACTTAGTCTCGCCGCCCGCGCCCTCGATGTCGGCTTGGTGCCCCGCCGTGCGCGGGCCGAGCGGTGTGGCAACGGAGGTGCCCATCGAGGGTCGAGTATGGCGCGCGCCAACGATGCCACGCAGCACGACTTCCACGCAGCGCTAGCCCCAGCGGACCACCGATGCGACTCTCCAGCGCAGCTCGTGTGGGAAGATCAGACTGGGGCCCGGTGCGCTACCCCACCGGACCCCAGTCTCCCACGAGTTGTTGAACCTCTGCCTGTCCCGCGGGATCTATACCTCTCAAACAAGCCAGCTGCCCGAAAGTCGCGTGAACATCGCCCGCATCTTTGCGCCCGTCGCCATCCTGCTCGCTGCCGCACTGCTCGCCGGCTGCGCCACCAGCCAGCCCGCACCGCTCACCGTGCGCGAGCTGGCAGAAGCCCAAACCTTCCCCTTCTACCGCGTCTACTGGGCGGGCCCCCGCTTCGGCTCCTACAGCCTGGTGGCCGCCGACGGCCGCCAGAACTACAGCAGCGCCGTGGGCGACAGCGTGTACTACGGCAACTGCCTGCCCGGCAAGACCTCCGCGCTGAACGGCGGCGGCTGCGAACTGCCGCTGCGCGTGACCACGCTGATCTACACGCGCCAGGCCAACGCGTCGCTGGGCGCCCAGCGCAACACGATCCTGCGCGGCGTCCCCGCGGTCATCTACGACGGCGGCAACACCGTCGAGCTGTACAGCGGGCGCGTAGCGATCGAGGTCTTCTCCGACGACCTCTCCGAAGCGCTGCACGCGATCAGGGAGCTGCGCCCAATCAACGCACCCGGCAGCGCCGGCGGTAGGCTGCCACCCCCGGTATACTGCCCCGGCCTCTCCGGGCCGCGACCGGCGGCCGTGCGGGCGGCGCTGCTCGACCTGCCGGGGCACGCCTGCCAGCAGGTCGCCGCCACGCTAAAGATCGATCGGGCGCTGTTCGGCAAAGGCTAAAAGAGGGGGATGGGGGCTCGCTCCGCGCGACCAGCCGTCCCCAGAGTGGCTCGCTAGGAGCTACCGGCCGGACGCGGGCGCAGCGGCTTGCCGATCTCCCCGCGCAGACTCAGGAACGCCACCGTGCCGATCAAAGCCGGCACCCACAGCGAGATCGCGCGGTAGGTGACGACCGCCGCCAGCACCGTGGAGCCGGGGCGCACGCCGAACAGCAGCAGCATCCCCACGATCCCCCCTTCCACCGCGAAGAAGCCGCCCGGGATCGGAACCGAGTTGGCGAGCATCCCCACCAGGTAGGCCATCGCCACCGCCCAGAACGTCGGCGAGGAGCCATACGCCGCAAGGCAGGCGAGCAGGCAGGCGATATCCCACACGCAGTACCCGACTGCCCCGCCCAGACGCCAGTCGTGGGCGCGGATCAGGCCCACCGCATCCTCCACCCCGCCGCCGAGCGCAACCAGCGCCACCACCGCGCGGCTGTGCTTGTCGCTGCGGCGCTCCGCCGCCCGGCGTGCCCACCGCGCGCCCACCAGCGTGCCGGCGATCGTCGCCAGCGCCGCCGCCGCCGGCAGCAGCGTCAGCAGCGGGTTGCGCGAGCCCGGCAGCAGGCCCAGCCACATCGGCACCCCGATCAGCACCACCAGAGATACGTTCACCGCGCTGGTCATCACGAACAGCAGCACCGAGCGCTTGGCGATCCGCTCAACCGACACCCCCTTGGTGCTCAGCACCCAGGCGCCCAGCGCGATCCCTCCCAGCCCGCTGGCGGACACAACGGAGTTGACCGCCAGCTCCGCCAGCGAAAGGCGGCGGCTGAGGCTGCGGCTCAAGCGCCCGAACACCAAACCGAACAGCACCACGTAGGAGATGCACGAGAGCACCTCGAGCCCGATGCCGACGGCAACCCAGCCCCACCTCGCGTCGGTGATCTTCTCGCCCGCCGACCTGAGGCCGGGCACCGCCAGCAGCAGGCCGGCGACGATCGCGAAGAACACAACCAGGCTGATGATGCTGTTGCGCAGCCTGCGCGACTGCGCCGCCAAGCCCTGCGCGGTGTCATCTTCACGCGCGGGAACATCCTCCACGCCGCTGGCCCCCTCTTCGTTGATTCTTCGATCTCTAGTCGCCACAGTATTAGCCTGGTAGGTCGCAATGGTTCGGAGGCCCGCTGGGCACGCCTTGCCGCCCAACCCTCACCCACTCACTACCCATCATGGCCGAACACGCGCGCATTCTCGTCGTCGACGACGAGCCAGCCGTCCAGCAGGCGCTCGCGCGAGCGCTCACGCTCGAACGTTACGAGGTCGAGCAGGCGGCGGATGGCGCCCGCGCACTGGAGCGCATCGAGGCCGATCCCTACGACGCCGTGGTGCTCGATATCTCGATGCCCCGCGTCGATGGCCTGGAGGTGTGCCGGCGGATGCGCGGCCGCGGCGACCGCACGCCGGTGCTGATGCTCACCGCGCGCGGGGAGATCGACGACCGCGTCGCCGGCTTGGACGCGGGCGCCGACGACTATCTCGTGAAGCCGTTTGCACTGCGCGAGCTGATGGCCAGGCTGCGCGCGCTGTTGCGCCGCACGGGCGAGGACGAGCAGGAGCAGACGCTCACCTTCGCCGACCTGCGCCTCGACCGCCTCGCACACGAGGCGTTGCGCGGCGAGCGCCCGCTCCACCTGACCCGCACCGAGTTTTTGCTGCTGGAGCTGTTTCTGCGCCACCCCCGCCAGGTGCTGACGCGCTCGGTGATCTTCGAGCACGTGTGGGGGTACGACTTCGGCGCGACCTCCAACTCGCTGGGCGTCTACATGGGCTATCTGCGCCGCAAGACCGAGGCCGAGGACGAGCCGCGGCTGCTGCACACCGTGCGCGGCGTCGGCTACATCCTGCGGGGGTCATGAGCGCTCCACCGCTCACCTCGGCGCCCTGCGCGCAGGCATTCGGCCGGCCCCCGTCGCGAGCGCCCCGCCGACGGTTGCGGCCAGCGATCGAGGTGCACCCTTGAGCCTGCGCCGGCGAGTCGCGCTGCTCACCGCCGCGGCGGTCGCCATCACCGTGCTGCTGGCCTGCGGCTTCGCCTACCTGCTGGTCGCCCACCGCCTGCACGTCCACCGGATCGAGGATGCCCGGCTGCTGCAACATCTGCGCGGGGCGCTCACGGTGATCACGCTGGGCGGGATCGTGCTCGCGGCGCTGCTCGGGCGACTGGTCGCCGACGCCGTCATCGCCCCCATCGGACGGCTGACACGGGCTGCCGAGCACGTCGCCCGCACCCGCGACCTCTCCGAGCGGATCGACACCGACGGCGCCGAGCGGCTTGCGCGCCCCGACGAGATCGGGCGCCTGGCGGTGAGCTTCAACGCGATGCTCGACGCTTTGGAGAGCTCGATGAGCGCGCTCGACGCCTCCGTGCACGCCCAGCGCCAGCTCGTCGCCGACGCCTCACATGAGCTGCGCACCCCGGTCACCAGCCTGCGCACCAACATCGAGATCCTCCAGCAGACGCCTGACATCGACCCCGCCGATCGCGAGCAGCTGTTCGCGGAGGTGATCGAGCAGATCGAGGAGCTCACGCTGCTGGTGGGCGACCTGATTGATCTCGCGCGCGGCGAGGAGCCCCCGGCCGACACCGAGGACGTGCGCCTCGACCAGGTCGTGCGCGAGGCCGCCGAGCGCACCCGCCGCCTCGCCGGCTGGGTGGGCTCGGACACGCCTTTGAGCGTCGAGCTTGAGCCGGTGGTACTGCCGGGCGTCCCCGGGCGGTTGGGGCGCGCAGTCAACAACCTGATCGACAACGCCATCAAGTACAGCCCGCCCGGCGCGCCCGTGGAGATCCGCCTGGTGGGCAGCGATCGCAGTGGTGCGGAGCTCACCGTGCGCGACCACGGGCCGGGGATCGCCGCGGAGGACCTCCCCCACATCTTCGACCGCTTCTACCGCGGCGCCGAGGCGCGTGGGCGGCCGGGGTCGGGGCTGGGCCTGGCGATCGTGCGCCAGGTGGTGGAGCAGCACGGCGGCAGCATCGCCGCGGAGGCGGCCCCGGGCGGGGGTACCTCGATGCGGGTGCGGCTGCCCCGCGCGGAGCGCGTCTCCGCGGAGAGCATCGCCACCGAGCAAGCCGACCCTCTCGCGCCCTACCGCGCGGCGGTTTGACGCTGGCGAGCACGCTCGCGGAAACGCGCCGGTGAAAGGCCGTAGCGGCGGTGGAAGGCGCGCGCGAAGTGCGAGCCGCCGCTGTAGCCCACCAGGCGCGCCACATCGTGCACCGACAGCGGCTGCTCGGCCAGCAGTTCGGCCGCGGCGGTCATCCGCCGCTCGGCAAGGTCCTCCTGGAAGGTGGTGTCGCCGAATTGCGCGTACGCACGCTGCAGCTGGCGCGGCGAGCAGGAGAGCGCGCGGGCGAGCGCGTCGAGCGTCAGCGGCCGGCGGTAGTGGCGCTTCACCAGCACGCGCGCCAGCAGGTAAAGCCGGTGGCGTTCGCTGTAGGTGTCGTCCCGCACACCTCTCTACTCCGACACGCCCTGACGGGCGGGACTTCAGCCGGCGTAGTGGCGGGCGACCCGTTCGGCCGCGCCGACGTAGCCGCCGCCGAACAGCACGGCGTGCACGAGCAGCGGCAGCAGCTGCCACAGCTCCACACGCTCTTCCCAGCCCTCGGCGAGTGGCGCGGCCTCTTCGTAGGCCGCGAAGATGCGCGGCGACGGAGCGCCGAAAAGCCGCAGCATCGCGAGATCCACCTCGCGATGGCCGCCATACGCGGAGGGGTCGATCAGCCACGGGCGGCCGTCGGTGCCGGCCATCGCGTTGCCGCTCCACAGATCCCCGTGCAGCCGCGCCGGTGGCTCAGGCGGGCCGGCAAGCGCGGGCAGGCGCTCACACACCGCCTCCACCGCGTGGGCGCCGCGCTCCGAGAGGGCTCCGCGCTCGCG
>JBEKYV010000279.1:0-9954 GCA_049510515.1 Solirubrobacteraceae bacterium
GATCGCCGCGCGGCGATCCTCACCGCCGAAGGGGAGAAGCAGGCGCAGATCCTCACTGCGGAGGGCGAGCAGCAGGCCGCGGTGCTGACCGCCGAGGGCGCCCGCCAGGCGGCGATCCTGCGCGCCGAGGGTGAAGCGAAGGCGATCGACACGGTCTTCAAAGCGATCCACGCGGGCAACCCCACGCGCGATCTGCTCAGCTACGAATACCTGCAGATGCTCCCCCAGCTGGCCGAAGGCGACGCCAACAAGGTGTTCGTCATTCCCTCTGAGTTCGCCCAGGCGTTTGGGGGCATCGGCGAGACGCTCGCCCGTCGCGGCGGCGAGCCCTCCTCCGGTGGTGACTCCCCGGGCGATGGCTCCCGCGGCACAGGCTCGCTGAAAGTGGGCTCCTCCGACGCGGGCTCGCTCGGCGCAGGCTCCCCCGCCACGGGCGCGACCGGCGGAGAGGGCTGACGCGTCGGCGATGTTCGACTCGCTCGCCGAGAAGCTCCAAGCGACGCTCTCAGAGGTCCGCCAGCGGGGAACGCTCACCGAGCAGGACATCGACCGCGCGCTGCGCGAGATCCGCCTCGCGCTGTTGGAGGCCGACGTCAACTTCAAGGTCGTGCGCCAGTTCACCGCCGAGGTGAAGGAGCGCTGCCTGGGGGCGGAGATCCTCGGCAGCCTCAACCCCGGCCAGCAGGTCGTGAAGATCGTCGCCGAGCAGCTCACCGAGCTGATGGGGGGGGAGTCCGAGGAGCTCGGCTTCTCCTCCACACCCCCCACCGTGATCCTGCTCGCCGGCCTGCAGGGCTCGGGCAAGACCACCGCCGCCGCGAAGCTCGCACGCTACCTGCACGAGCACCACAACTCCTCAGTAGCACTCGCCGCCTGCGACACCTACCGCCCGGCGGCGGTGGAGCAGCTGGTGAAGATGGGCGCGCGCGCCGGGGCGGCTGTGTATGAGCGCGGGACCGATCCCGACCCGGTTGAGATCGCCATCTGGGCGCTCGCCCGTGCGCGAGAAGAGGGCAAGGACGTGCTGATCGTCGACACCTCCGGCCGGCTGCACGTCGACGAGCAGTTGATGGCAGAGCTGGTGCGCATCCACGCTGCCGTGACGCCTCGTGACACGCTGCTGGTCGTCGACGCGATGACCGGCCAGGACGCCGTCAACGTCGCCGAGCAGTTTGCCGCCGCCGTGAGCTTCGACGGTGTCGTGATGTCAAAGCTCGACGGCGACGCCCGCGGTGGCGCGGCACTGTCGGTCAAGGCGGTCACCGGCCAGCCGATCCTGTTTGCCTCCACCGGCGAGCACCTCGAGCAGTTTGAGCGCTTCCACCCCGACCGCATGGCGCAGCGGATCCTCGGCATGGGCGACGTGCTCAGCCTGATCGAGCAGGCCGAGCGCCAGTTCGACGAGCGCGACGCGGCGGAGCTGCAGCGCAAGCTGCGCCGCAACGAGTTTGGCCTCGACGACTTCCTCGACCAGCTGAAGGCGGTGCGCAAAATGGGCCCGCTCAGCAACGTGCTGGGGATGATCCCCGGGCTCGGTGGCGCCCAGCTGCGCAACCTGAAAATGGACGAACGGGAGCTCGACCGCCTGCAGGCGATCATCCTCGCGATGACTCCGGAGGAGCGCCGCCGCCCGGAGCTGATCAAGGGTTCCCGGCGGTTGCGGATTGCGCGCGGCTCGGGCACCAACGTGCAGCAGGTCAGTCAGCTCGTCAAGCAGTTCGGCCAGATGCGCAAGGTGATGCGCCAGGTCGGCCGCGGCAAGATGCCGGATATCGGCGCGCTGATGCGCCAGGCGCGCTGAGAACGGTTTTCAAAAAGACCGGCACGCCCGGATACGTCCCTGGGCGCGGCGCTGGATCGCCACGGTCCGTCTTGCCCGTGCTACCAGCACGGGCTGCGCCGGCCCGCGTCGCCCAGCTTGGCCCAGGAACGCCCCGGTCGCACCGTCTATTTTGAAAGACGTTCTGAGTTTCCGCGCCCAACCGTCTAAGCTTGCGCGTTGAAGCATCGAAAGTCGATTTCAACAACTGCGAGGCAACACGTGTCGGTAAGGCTCAGGCTCACACGAGTGGGCGGCAAGAAGGACCCGATCTGGCGAGTGGTCGTCGCCGACCAGCGCTCCCCGCGCGACGGGCGCGTGATCGAGACGATCGGCCAATGCAACGCCCAAACCAACCCCTCGACGATCACGATCGACGAGGAGCGCGCCCGCAGCTGGCTGGCCCGCGGGGCGCAGCCGTCGGACACCGTCCGCAAGCTGCTGCACACCCAGGGCATCGCCACCTAAGCGAGTAGGACGTTGCCTGAGATGGCGGTGGAGAGGGTGCAGGAGCTCTTGATCTATCTCGCGCAGGGCCTGGTGGACGAGCCCGATGAGGTGTCGGTCGAGCGCTTCGAGGAGGATGACGGCACCGTGGTGCTGGAGCTGGCGGTGGCGCGCGATGACTACGGCAAGGTGATCGGGCGTGGCGGACGCACCGCCCAGGCGCTGCGCACTGTGGTGAGAGCCGCGGCGGCAGAGGACAAGCGCCGTGTCGTCATCGACATCGTCGATTGAGGCGCCACTGGAGGCCGGCCGCGTGGGTCGCGCGCACGGCCTCGACGGCAGCTTCTACGTGACCGGCGCCCGCCCGCGGCTGCTCGCGGAGGGCGGCGAGGTAACGGTCGCCGGCAGCGTCCGCCGGATTTTGCGACGCGCCGGGGTCGAGCAGCGCCCGATTCTGCGCCTCGACGGCGTCGAGGACCGCACGGCTGCGGAGGCATTGCGCGGACAGCCGCTGACGGTGACTCAGGCACAGGCGCCCGCGCTTGGGGAGGGCGAGTGGTGGGCGCACGAACTTGAGGGCTGCGTCGTGTGCGATGGCCAACGGCAGCTCGGGACGGTCAGCCGCCTACTGGAGCTGCCCTCCTGCGAGGTGCTGGAGGTGTGCCGCGAGGACGGCCAGCAGCTGTTGGTGCCGATGGTTGGAGACGCCGTGCGCCATGTGGACGTCGCCGGCGGTCGTATCGACGTGAGCCTCGAGTTCCTCGGCGAGGGATGACGTGGAGATCGACATCTTCACGCTGTTCCCCGAGTGGTTTGAGTGGTTTCACGCACAGCGCCACGTCCGCAACGCGCAGGCCGCCGGCAGTCGCGTGGAGTGTGTGGACATTCGCGCACACACCCCTCTCAGCGGCGGCCAGGTCGACGACACCCCGTTCGGAGGCGGAGCGGGGATGGTGCTGCGCGTGGACGTGATGGAGGCAGCATTGCGCGCTCGCTACGGGGTCGACCCGGTGGCGCTGCGCCAGCGGCGGCGTGTGATCGCGCTGACGCCCACAGGACGGCTGCTCGACGACAACTACGTCACCGAGCTCGCGGCCGAGGGGGCCTTCACACTGCTGTGCGGGCGCTACGAGGGCTTCGACGAGCGGATCGTCGAGCACTTTGCCACCGAGACGCTATCGATCGGGCGCTACGTGCTCTCCGGCGGCGAGCCGGCGGCGATGGTGGTGTGCGACGCGGTGCTGCGCAAGCTGCCGGGCGCCTTGGGAGATGCGCACTCGGCGGTCGAGGAGTCCTTCAGCGAGGCACTGGAGGGCAACCCCGAGTATCCCCACTACACCCGCCCCGCCGAGCACCGCGGATGGCGGGTCCCCGAGGTGCTGCTCTCCGGCCACCACGAGCGCATCGAAAGCTGGCGGCGCGAGCGCAGCCGCGAACGGGCGGGGTAGCCGACAAGGTCTCTGGCGGAGAAGCGAACGCCCGCGAAGCTACCCCCTCCTTGGCGACGGCACCGGTCGAGGAGCGTCCGCCGGCGCGGGGCGAGGCGCATCTCCGCTACCATTGCTGACCGCGCCTGGGTGCCGACAATCGGCTCCGTGGGGCGCGCAACCTCCCTGAAACCTTATGAGCAGCGTCATCGACACCCTCGAACGCGCGCAGCTGCGCCGCGTGCCCGACTTCGCTCCCGGCGATCGCGTCAAGGTGCACTTCCAGGTAGTCGAGGGCACGCGCCGGCGCATTCAGGTGTTTGAGGGTGTGGTGATCAAGCGCCAAGGTCACGGTGTGCGGGAGACCTTCACGGTCCGCAAGCAGTCCTTCGGCGTCGGCGTGGAGCGCATGTTCCCAGTGCACTCCCCGAAGATCGAGCGCATCGAGCTGGCGGCGCGCGGAGATGTGCGGCGCGCGAAGCTTTACTACCTGCGCGACCGCGTCGGCAAGCGCGCGCGTGTGCGTGAGCGTCGTTACACCGGCCCGGAAGAGACGGTACAGCCGGGGCTGTTGCACGAGCCCGGGGCGCCACCCGCCGACAGCGACACCGTCGCCGAGGGTGCCCAGGAGGAGGCGTTGGAGGAGAGGACGGCGGAGGTGTCCGCCGGGGGGGAGCCTGATGCGCAGCCTGCCAGTTCGGAGGCGGAGCGCTCCGACGCGCCGTCGGCGACGGCGGCGGATCAGGCCGATGCCCCCGATGGCGGCGAGCAGGCCGCCGGCGACGCTGCGGCGTGAGCCGTCCCTGAGGGACTCGCATGAGCGTACGTTCCACCAAGAAGGGCACGAGCCTGGCTCGCCCCGGCACGCCCGGTGGCCCCGCGTCGCCGCTGGGCCCGGGGAAGGAAGCCAAGAAGGCCAAATCAACCGCCAGCTCGCTGTTTGAGCTCGCCGCGATCATTGTGATCGCGGTGCTGCTTGCGCTGGGCATTCAACGGTTCCTCGTCAAGCCTTACAAGATCCCCAGTGGCTCGATGGAACCGACGCTCGCGATCGGCCAGCGCGTGCTGGTCAACCGCCTCGCGATGACGATCAATGGGCCGCACGTCGGGGAGATCGTGGTGTTCCACCCGCCGAAGGGCGCCAAGGAACAGCGCTGTGGCCCGACGCACTACGAAGTCAGCCCAGGCGGCGCGCCCTGCGACCAGACCAACCCTGAAGAGGCCGGCGAAAACTTCATCAAGCGCATCGTTGCGGGCCCTGGCGACACGATCTATGTCAAGGAAGGCCACGCTATCGTCAATGGCAAACGAGAGTCCGACTCTTACATCAAACCGTGTGGGGGGGTGCGGGAGTGCAACTTCCTCACGCCGATCAAGATTCCCGCCGGTCGTTGGTTCATGATGGGGGACAACCGTGGCGAATCTGACGACAGCAGGTTCTGGGGGCCTGTCCCCACCTCATGGATCATCGGGGGTGCGTTCTTCACCTACTGGCCCCCCGACCGCATCGGCACGCTCTAGCGCCGCCCCCTCGGCGGCCGCGGGTCGCTCTGGGGCTGTTGGGCATCGGGCAGGCTGTTGATGACGTGGGACCTCGCGAACGCGCCGCCGAGCGCGGAGGGCTTCGAGCGGGCGGCGGCTGTTCGCCTTCGACCGCCGCCTCGGCGTGCGGCTGGTGGCGGGTGCAGACGAGGCCGGCCGCGGCTGTCTGGCGGGCCCGCTGGTTGCCGCCGGCGTGATGTTCGACTACGAGACGCTCTCGGCCCCCGCGCTCCGCGCGCTGGCGGCGCTGAACGACTCCAAGCAACACACAGCCGAGGGCCGCGAGGAGCTCTACCCGCTCGTGTTACGCAGCGCGGCACGAGTCACGGTCGTCTCGCGCTGCGTGCGCGGAATCGACTCACGCGGTCTGCACAACACCAACCTCGCTGCGCTGCGTGACGCGCTGCGGGGCGTCACCGACGGTGTGCGGGGCGAGGTGGCGTGTCTCGTGGATGGCTTCTCGGTGCCTGACTTTGGGCGCCCGCAGCGAGCGATCATCGACGGGGACGCCACCAGTGCGGCGATCGCCGCCGCCTCGATCGTCGCCAAGGTGTCACGCGACCGCTACATGCAACACGCCGACACGCTCCACCCCGGCTGGAGCTTTGCCGAGCACGTCGGCTACTCCACGCCCGCGCATCGTGAGGCGATCATGCGCCTCGGGGTCTCGCCGCTGCACCGGCTTTCGTTTCAGTCGCTCGCTTATCAGCAGCTGGCGTTGTAGGCGTTTCAACCGACTGAGGGTTCGCGCCGAATGGGTGCGTGCGGGAGGGGTCGCCCGCGTGATGAAGGCGTACGACCACGATGTTTCCTCACCAGGCTCCTTCGATGTGGTCGAGACACACCAGCCGGTTGGCTTCGTCGACGATCACGCCGATGCCGTCGAAGCGGATCGTGTGGGCGGTGGGGCGGTTGCGGGATTCGTTGTGCAGCCACGCCGCCGCAAGTCGGCGTAGGCGCGCGCGTTGGCTGGTGCGCAGCCATGCCAGCGGCTGCTCCTCGGCGCTTAGCCGCCAGCGTCTGCGTGCACGGCGCGTCTTGACCTCGGCAAAAACGAGCGTTTGTCCGTCGAAGGCGATCACGTCGATCTCGCCGTAGCGGGTGCGGGCGTTGCGGGCGAGGATCGCGAAGCCGAGGCGCTCGAGGTGCGCGGCGGCCAGTTGCTCGCCGAGGCGGCCGAGTGCGTGGCGGGGGTCTTTGGGAGGCGTGGGCGCTGCGGGATCGTTCCCGGCATGGGAGGCATCCCCGTCGGCCTTTGCGGAGGGCTGCTCGGGTGGAGGGCTGGAGGCGCACACAACGCAAGGCTAGGTTGGCGAATGTGCCCTGAAAGCGTTCTTTGTGTCAGGAGTGTGGCGGGATCGTCACAGGGTTGTTTACAGGGGTCGACGGTTGTCCGCGAAGGGAGCAGGGTCGACGGTTGTCTGCGAAGGGAGCAGGGTCGACGGTTGTCTGCGAAGGGAGCAGGGACGACGGTGTCCGCGAAGGGAGCAAGGTCGCCAGGCCGGCGGTAGGCGGGCACCCGTGGGCCGATGAAATACATCCTCCGCTGCGTATTCCCATCAGCGCACGAAGTGACCAGCGCCCCAGCGCAGCCGTACAAGGTGAGCATCGACCGCGGGGATGCGCACCTTGGCCGCAGGATGCGCCCTCTGGAAGAGCGCTCGACGCTCGTCGCGACTTACGACGAGCGACTTCAGGGGCGCTTGAGCCATGTCGATAACCGGGTCGGGCGAATGCATCGCCCAGCCGATGCGACACCTCGGAAACAGCCCCACGACGCGCGATCTCCCGACACCTGATCCGGCGACGCTCCTCAGCGCGCCGGCGTCGCGGCTCACGTCCGGCGTCGAGCGCCGGCATCGCCCGCCCGGCGTGAAACGCGGCACAGCGTCTACATCCCGTTGAAGCTGCGGATCGCGCTCACCTTCGTGGCGGGCGCGTCGTGGTTTTGCTTCTCGCTATGGCTGTCGCGCAGCTGGATCACGACGCTCGGGCACGACATCACGACGCCGCTTGCGATCCTCGTGATCGCCGGGGTTGCGCTGATCCCCGGCTACCTGAACATCCAGCTGATCAGCTCGATCCTGCTCGACATCCCACGGCCTTTGCGCTTCGATGGCGACTTTCCGCAGGTCACCCTGCTGGTCGCCGCATACAACGAGGAGGACTCGATCGCCGAGACGCTCGACTACGCATTGCGAGCCGATTACCCTGGCCACTTCGAGCTCGTGGTGGCGGACGACGGCTCCACTGATCGCACGCGCGAGATCGTCGCCGAGTACGCGGCGCGCTATCCGTGTGTGCGGCTGCTCGCGGCCGACCACGGCGGCAAGGCCAACACACTCAACGCCGCCCTGGAGACGGTGAGCACGCCGCTGACCGCGACGATCGACGCCGACACGTTGCTGATGCCCTACTCGCTCAAGCATGCCGTCGCGCGCCCGCTGGTCTCGCCGCCTGACACCGTCGCGGTCGCGGGGGCGGTGCTGGTGCGCAACTCGCGCGAGAACCTGCTTACCAGAGCGCAGGAGTGGGACTACTTCCTCGGTATCGCCTCCGTCAAGCGCGGCCAGGCGTTGCTGCAGGGGACGCTCGTCGCGCAGGGCGCCTTCAGCGTCTATGACACGACAGCGCTCAAGCTCGTCGGCGGCTGGCCCAACCGGATCGGCGAGGACATCGTGCTGACCTGGCGGATGCTGCTGCAGGGCGGACGCAGCGTGTTTGAGCCGACGGCGGTCGCGTTCACCGACGCGCCCTCGAACTGGGGCGCATTTGCCCGCCAACGCCGGCGCTGGGCGCGCGGGATGATCGAGGGTCTGCGCGATCACGGCCTGGGGATGTTGAGCCAGTTCAAATTCTATTCGCACGCGGTGGCCGTCAACTTCCTTTTCCCATTCGTCGACCTGATGTTCACGCTCGCGTTCATCCCCGGCATCCTGCTTGCGATGACCGGCGACTTCGTGATCGTCGGGCCGATGACGCTTTTGGTGCTGCCGCTCAATGTGGTGCTCGGCGGCGTCATGTTCGCCTACCAGCGCCGCGTCTTCAAGGGCGTGAATCTGCGCGTGCGCCAGAACCGTCGCGGGCTGCTGTTCTACTTCTTCTGCTACCAGTTCGTGATGTCACCGATCTCGCTCGCGGGCTACTCGCTCGAGGCGGTCCGCGCGCGCCGCGCATGGTAGGGGCCCGCGAATCAAATATCTGAGGGATCCGGATGCACCGCGATTCCGCCATCTATTGATTCGCGAACTCTAGGCCGCCTGCGGAGTTCGCAAGCCCAATCGGGCGGGGCAGCGATCGTGTGCGCTGAGGACACCTGTCAAAAACAGAGCTTGCCCGCGGGAGCGTTTAAAGGCGTCTTCAGGACTGTGCGTGCGCCCATCTGGTCGGCGGCCGCTCGAGTGAGCAAACCGCCGACCGCCCCACGAGGCTTAGATGAACTCCGCGTTTTCTTCGAGCGTGACTTTGATTTTCAGTGACGCGTGCGCTTTTTCGAAACTTTTCCCATCTACGCTGACTTCCAGTGTTTCTTTTTCGGATTTGAGCGCTTCTTCTGAGTTGAGCGTGAATTCTTTGGTCAGTTCTCCTTCAGGCGTGACCTGGGAGAGGAAAGCGCCCTTGACCGCTACTTTTACGGCGCCACAGACGATTTCGGTTTCTGGTTTGATCGTTTTTTCCCACACGTCTTTTCCGCCCACTTCGACGTAACCCCAAAGTAACGGGAAGGTGATGGTCTCCGGTTCGGTGCCGGTCGCGCATCCGGTTCCGGGGAATTTGCCCGACACTTCGCACCCTTTGAAGGTTATTTTCCCTTCCCCACCTTTGGTGCTGGTGACTTTCCCTTCGAGCACGCCTTCCCCGCAGATTATTTTAGCTTCGCCGAAACCTGCGAGAGTAAACGCTTTTGTCGTCCCTTTCACATTATTTTTTTTCAGCGCGCCTTTCGATTCGTTTACGAGTTCGCCTTTTTTGGATGCCTCCGCACTGGACGTGGCGACCGATACACACACGATCGCTGCCAAGCAGGCAACCGCGATAGCCCTGGCTCTCATGATGTCCCCTTTCTGTGGGACAACACGCCGGCGACGTCCTGTCGGACAGCCGACGCCCTGTCTGATTGTTATCGTTAGCTGTAACTAATCCGTGTTGATTGTTCAACTTCTACGTCTCTTTCTAGGCGGTGTCAAGAGGTGCCGCCGATCCCAATAGCCCGCATGGGTAAGGTGCAGGTGAATGTCTCCGACCCTGCGGCTGTGGGCGCTCGCTTCCCTTGTGACTATCCGTGTGTTGCCGCCCGCATGCCGATCGCGGTAGGATCAGAGGATGTGCAGGAACATCCGAACGCTGTCCGGCTTGAAGCCGCGGGCGAGCGATGCAGAGGTGCGAGCGGCGGCACTCAAAGATGTCCGCAAGACCAGCGCCTTCGGGGAGCCGTCGGGTCGCAGTTGTTGATCTCAGCCGCTCGATCGTGAGCTCTGGCGCTCACACCCGTACCCCCCGGGCGTTGTCGATCGCCGGCTCGGACTCCGGCGGCGGCGCCGGCATCCAGGCCGATCTGAAGGCGTTCGCCCGCTGCGGGGTGCACGGGATGACCGCGATCACGGCAATCACCGCGCAGAGCACCGTGGGGGTCGGGGCGGTGCACATGGTGCCGGCGGAGATCGTGCTGGCCCAGGTGCGCGCGGTGGTGGGCGACATCGGCGTGGACGCGGTGAAGGT
>JBEKYV010000028.1:0-15580 GCA_049510515.1 Solirubrobacteraceae bacterium
CGGCGCCGGCGGCCATCGCCTCCAGCACCGGCAGCCCGAAGCCCTCGCCTAACGAGGGGTAGCAGAAGACCGCGCAGCGGCGGTAGAGCTCGGCCAGCGCGGCGTCGGAGACGTAGCCGAGCATCGTGCAGCGATCCCCCAGGGAGCGCAGCGCGTCGAGTGTCTCACCCGTCTGCCAGCCGCGCGCGCCGACCACGACGAGTGGATGACGCGCGGTCAACGCGCCATCCAGGCGCCGGTAGGCCTCCACCAAGCGCGGCAGGTTCTTGCGCGGCTCCAGCGTCCCCACCGCCAGCACGAAGCCGGCCGGTGGCAGCTCGGCGGCCTCAGCCCGGTCGAGTCCACCATTGAGCGTGGGCGCCACGCCGAGGGGGGCGACAACCGTGCGCCCGGTGGTCGCGGGGAAGCGCTCGCCCAGCGCGTACGCGGTCGCCTCGGAGATCGCCAGCAGCGCTGCGGCGCGGCGCGCGGAGCGCCCGAGCGTGAGGCGCTCGATCGCCGCCGAGCGGCGGTTGGGCAGCAGCGCCGGCTCGAAGGGCACGAGGTCGTACACGATCGGCACGTCGGGGATGCGCAGCAGCCAGCCCGTCAGGTAGGAGTTGGTCGAGAGGAACACGTCGCATTCGCGGTTGGCGGCCCGCGCCGCGCGCACATGCCACCACGGGTCGCGCGCGTCGATCGTGCGCCACTGAAAGCGCTCGTCGAGCGCTTGCTCACGCCACGGCTGGCGCGCGTACAGCAGGTAGCGCTGGCCCTCGTCCTCGCGCTCTGCCAGCGCACGCAGCAGCTCGCGCACGAGGCGCCCGCGGCCGGCCGGCACCTCGGCCGCGGCACGCGCGTCGATCCCAATGCTCAGGGTGCGCGTCGGGGGATGGGAATCCCGCCCACCCAGAGCCCGCTCACCCGGACGAACGGGGGCAAGGGTCGCGGTGGCGTTGGGTGGGGAACTCATGGTGTTCTGCCCGTGGACGTTGCCTGCCACTACAGGCTAGCCGGGCATGCCGGCGAACGTCGCACCGAGCCGGTCGCTCCCGCCGGCTCTCGGGTGCGCAAGCTGTCACGGCCTACCCCCCGGGCGCCCCCCCGGTGCTGATCAACCCCCGCTCGATCGCGTAGTGGACGAGCTCCGCGCGTGTGGAGAGGCGGAGCTTCTGCTGGATGTGCGAGCGGTGCGTCTCGACCGTGCGGACGGAGAGGTAGAGCTGCCCGGCAATCTCGGCGTTGGTGTGGCCGAGCGCGATCAGCCGCAGCACGTCGGCCTCGCGCTCTGAGAGGTCGTCGGGCGGGCCGGGGGGCGGCGCGGCGGCGATGCGGGCGCCGAGGCGGGGGTTGAGATAGCTCTCACCGGCGGCGGCGCGGCGCACCGCTTCGACCAGCTCCTCGTCGGCGGCCTCCTTGAGCACGTAGCCGAGCGCTCCGGCGCCCAGCGCCTCGCGCGCGAAGGCGGGCTCCTGCTGCATCGTCAGCACCACGATCTGCGTGTCGGGCGACTCCGCGCGGATCACGGGGATCGTCTGCAGGCTGGAGCCGCCGGGCATGTTGAGGTCGAGCACCAGCACCCGGGGGTGGTGGCCGTGCACGTAGCGCCGTGCGCTCTCGGCGTCGGACGCCTCCGCCAGCACCTCGAAGTCGGGCTCGGCGTCGAGCAGTAGCCGCAGCCCGCTGCGCACGACCGCGTGGTCGTCGGCGAGAACGATCCCGATCGGCTTGGCATCCTGGCTGGTCATATGCGGGAAGTTAGCGAGTGCCACCACCGAGTGCGGCTCGGCAACCCGGCTTGCGCTCGCGGCTGCTACTAGTTCTCTGCGATGGGCGACACCGCGACGGGTCATCCCGACGGCCCGCTCTCCGCGCGGGAGCTGGAGGCGCTGCACGCCTACTGGCGCGCTGCCAACTACCTCTCGGTGGGGCAGATCTACCTGCTGGCCAACCCGCTGCTGCGCGAGCCACTCGCGATCGCGCACGTCAAGCCGCGCCTGCTGGGGCACTGGGGGACCACGCCGGGGCTGAACTTCATCTACGCGCACATGAACCGCGCAATCAAGGTGCACGACCTGGACGCGATCTTCATCGCCGGCCCCGGCCACGGCGGGCCGGGCGTGGTCGCCAACGTCTACCTGGAGGGCACCTACACCGAGGTGTACCCGCACATCGGCCACGACGAGGAGGGGGTAAGGAGGCTGATGCGCCAGTTTTCATTCCCCGGCGGCATCCCCAGCCACGTGGCGCCGGAGACGCCCGGCTCGATCCACGAGGGGGGAGAGCTGGGCTACTCGCTGGCGCACGCGCACGGCGCCGCGTTCGACAACCCCGACCTGCTGGTGTGCTGCGTGGTTGGGGACGGCGAGGCCGAAACGGGGCCGCTGGCGGCGAGCTGGCACTCCAACAAGTTCCTCGACCCCGTGCGCGACGGCGCGGTGTTGCCGGTGCTGCACCTCAACGGCTACAAGATTGCCAGCCCCACCGTGCTGGCGCGGATCCCGCCGTGGGAGCTGAAGGCGCTGCTGGAAGGGTATGGGTGGGCGCCGCGCTTCGTCGAGGGCGAGGACCCGCTTCAGATGCACCAGCTGATGGCCGCCACGCTGGAGGAGGTGGTGGGGGAGATAAAAGAGATCCAACGCGCCGCCCGCGAGGATGCGGACCCCGCGCCCCCGGGCCCCGCAGGCAAGCGTGACTCGGCCCACCCAGGCCCCGCCCACCCGCGCGAGCGCCCGAAATGGCCGATGATCGTGCTGCGCACCCCCAAGGGGTGGACGGGCCCGAAGGAGGTGGACGGCAAGCCGGCGGAGGGCTCGTGGCGCTCCCACCAGGTGCCGCTCACCGACCTCGCCGGCAACCCGGAGCACCTCGCGCAGCTGGAGCAGTGGCTGCGCTCCTACCGCCCGCAAGAGCTGTTCGACGAACAGGGCGCGCTGCGCGTGGAGCTGGCCGCTCTCGCGCCGCGCGGGAGGAGACGGATGGGCGCCAACCCAAACGCCAACGGCGGCACCTTGCTGCGCGCGCTGGAGCTGCCCGACTTCCGCTCCTACGCGGTGGAGGTGAAGGCGCCGACGGCGAGCAGCAGCGAGCCGACGAGGGTGCTGGGGGCGTGGCTGCGCGACGCGATCAAGCTGAACCCCGAGAGCTTCCGCATTGTCGGCCCCGACGAGACGGCCTCCAACCGCCTTACTGCGGTGTTTGAGGCAACCGACCGCACGTGGGAGTCCAAGCAACTGCCCAGCGACGATCACCTCGCGCCGGACGGGCGCGTGATGGAGGCGCTCAGCGAGCACCTCTGCCAGGGCTGGTTGGAGGGCTACCTGCTGACGGGTAGGCACGGGCTGTTCAACAGCTACGAGGCGTTTGTCCACATCGTGGACTCGATGTTCAACCAGCACGCCAAGTGGCTGAAGGTGACGCGCGGAATCCCCTGGAGGGTGCCGATCGCCTCGCTGAACTACCTGCTCTCCTCGCACGTGTGGCGCCAGGACCACAACGGCTTTTCCCACCAAGACCCCGGCTTCATCGATCACGTGGTCAACAAGAAGGCGGAGATCGTGCGCGTGTACCTGCCGCCCGACGCCAACTGTTTGCTGTCTGTTGCAGACCACTGCCTGCGCAGTCGCGACTACGTGAACGTGATCGTGGCGGGCAAGCAGCCGGCGCTGAACTTCCTGAGCATGGACGAGGCGATCGCGCACTGTACGCGCGGGATCGGCATCTGGGAGGCCTTCTCCAATGATGGCGAGGAGGAGCCCGACGTGGTGCTGGGCTGCGCCGGGGACATCCCGACGCTCGAGAGCGTGGCGGCGGCGGCGCTGCTGCGCGAGCACCTGCCAAAGCTGAAGGTGAGAGTCGTCAACGTCGTCGACCTGATGCGGTTGGAGCCCGAAAGCGAGCACCCCCACGGCCTCAGCGACGCGGAGTTCGACGCGCTGTTCACCAACGACAGGCCGGTGATCTTCGCCTACCACGGCTACCCGTGGCTGATTCACCGCCTCACCTACAGGCGCACCAACCACGACAACATCCACGTGCGCGGCTACAAGGAGGAGGGCACGACCACGACGCCGTTCGACATGGTGATGCTCAACGACCTCGACCGCTTCCACCTCGTGATCGACACGATCGACCGCGTCCCCGGCCTCGCCGAGCACGCTGCCCACCTGCGCCAGCACATGACCGACGAGCGGCTGCGCCACCGCGCCTACACCCGCGCGCACGGCGAGGACCCGCCAGAGCTGACCGACTGGCGCTGGCCGTTCTAATCGTGAACGTGCTGGTAGTCAACGCCGGCTCGAGCTCATTGAAGCTGTCGCTGCTGGACGAGCGCGACGCGACGATCGCATCGAAGGAACTCGCGACCGAAGGCCCTCCCGACCCCGACGCCCTGCGCGCGGCGCTCGCGGGCAAGCTGGGCGAGGCCGACGCGGTCGGCCACCGGATCGTGCACGGCGGCGCGCGCTTCCGCGAGGCGGTGCGGATCGACGCGGAGGTCGAGCGGGCGCTGCGCGAGCTGGTGGACCTGGCGCCGCTACACCAGCGCAAGTCGCTGGACGCGCTCGATGCCGTCACCGCGGCGCTGCCGGGGGTGCCAGCGGTGGCGTGCTTCGACACCGCCTTTCACACGACGCTGCCGCCGGCGGCAGCCACCTACGCGCTGCCGGCAGAGTGGCGCGAGCGGTGGGGGCTGCGCCGCTACGGCTTCCACGGCCTCTCGCACGCGTGGGTGGGCCGCCGCGCCCCCGAGCTGCTGGGCGTGGACGGCGAGGGCCTGCGGATCGTCAGCTGTCACCTGGGAGCAGGTGCTTCGCTGTGCGCGATCGAGAGCGGCCGCTCGCGCGACACGACGATGGGCTTCACGCCGCTGGAGGGCCTCGTGATGGCCACCCGCTCGGGCAGCGTCGACCCGGGTCTCGTGCTGTGGCTGCTGGAGCACGAGCAGCTCACCGTCGAGCAGCTGGCGGACGCGCTGGAGCACCGCTCGGGGCTGTTGGCGCTGGCGGGCAGCGCCGAGATGCGCGCGATCATCGAGCGGGCGCTGAGTGGCGAGCAACTCGCCGAGACTGCGCTCGACGTCTACATCCACCGCCTGCGCGCCGGGATCGCGGCGATGGCGGCGTCGCTGGGCGGCCTTGACGCGTTGGTGTTCACCGGCGGTGTCGGCGAACACGCCCCCGAGGTGCGCGCGCGGACAGCCGCCGGGCTCGGCTTCCTCGGTGTGGCACTGGAGGAGGAGCGCAACCGGCGGACGAGCGCCGACGGCGAGATCACAGCCGCCGAGGCGACGCTACGAACGCTCGTGCTGAGCGCGCGCGAGGATCTCGAGATCGCGCGCCAGGTCAGGTCGCTGCTGGAGCGGTAGGGGTCGCCGGCGCATACAGCCGCACAAGCTGCACCACCCCCGCGGTGCACACCCCGAGGCTGACCAGCGCGGCGACGACGATCGCCGTAGCGACGTCGGGTGAGAGCACGTGCTCGGCGAGACCCAGCGAGGCGATTGCGGCCGGCACCCCCAGCTGCGCGCTGGCCGCCAGGCCGGCCGCCACGGGACGGTGCATGAGCGCCACGGCGAGCAGGTGGATCACGACGTTGAGCGCCGCCAGCGCTCCGGCGAGCACGAGCAGCGAGGGGTGCTTGAGCAGGCCTCCCACGTCGAGCTGCGCCCCGAGCACGACGAAGTAGAGCGGGATGAAGAAGCCGTCGGCGATCCCGCGCATCTGCGTGGAGAGCCGCTTGGGACCGCCGATCAGCGCGACCGTCACACCGGCGCCGAAGCCCGCGATCAGGATGCTCGCGCCGCCCTTCAGCGCCAGCCACGAGAGCACAAACAGCACCAGCAGCGAGAGCCGCAGGTCGATCGCCCAGTGGCGCTGCTTGGAGAGCCGGCGCACCCTGTGCACCCACCCACCACGGCCAAGCAGCCGCGCCACACCAAGCAGCACGAGCACCCCCCCTCCCACCAATGCAGCTCCGAGCGCCGCGTGCCCGACGCGCGCCGGCTGCAGCACGATCGGCACGGAGAGAATCGTGAGCACATCGGCGATCGTCACCTGTGCCATCACGGTCATCACGCCGGGGCCTTCGATGCCGGTCTCCTCCAGCGCGGGCAGCAGCACGGCGGCGGAGCCCGAGGCGAGCAGCACCACGTACACCGCCGCGTGGCCGCTGGCGGTGATGCCCGCGGCGAGCAGCCCGGCGGGGATCGCCAGCACGCACACGATCCCGGCCAGCAGCCCCCCGCCGCGCAGTGAAGCGGACAGCCGCGGGTCGCGCAGTGGCAGGTGCATCCCAACCGTGAGCATCAGCATCGCGAAGCCGATTTCCCCGAGAAACGCGACCGTCCCGTTCGCCGGGTCCACCGCGTCGAGCACCGCCGGCCCGACGATCACACCAGCGAGGATCTCGCCGATCACGACCGGCACAAACCAGCGCCCGGCGACCCCCAGCAGCGGGCCCCCGAGCCCGGCGAAGACGATCACGATCAGCGTCTCGAAGCTCACGGTGCGGCTCACCCTAGCATTATTCGCTTTTATGAGATAAACTTCTCGATAATGCAAACGTCGGCTCCGGCGATCCTGCCACTTTTCCGTTCGGAGATGCAGCTGCGCTTGCTCTCGCTGCTGCTTTTGCAGCCAGAGCGGGGTTGGGCGCTTCAAGAGCTGGCGCAGGCTCTCGGCGCCCCTGCGTCTTCCGTCCACCGCGAGCTGGTCCGAGCGGAGAGCGCTGGCATCATCCGCCGTGACGCGACCGCGCGACCGCATCGGTTCCAGGCTGCCACCGACGACCCATTCAATGAGCCGTTGGTTGACCTGCTGCGTCGCTCCGTAGGCGTCGAGGAGCGGCTGCGCGATACCCTCGATCGTCCAGAGGTGCTTGCCGCGGCGATCCACGGCTCGTGGGCGAGCGGGACGCGTCGACCGGATAGCGACATCGATGTCATCGTCATCGGCGACGCCGACCTGCGCGAGCTGCGGCGGCTTGTACGCCCGATCGGCAAGGAGGCCGGGCGCACGGTCGATCTGACGGTGTTCGGTGTCGAGGAGTTCCAGCGCCTTCTTGCCGAGGATTCGAGCTTCGTTCGCCGTGTTCTGGAGGTGCCAATCACTCGACTCGTCGGCAACCTGGATAGCATCGCGCAGCCATGACAGACGCACGCGTAGAGAAGGTTTACGCCGACCGGGTGCGGGCACGTGAATTCCTCGAGCAGGCCGATCGGTTTCGCGGCGACGCCGACACGCCCGACCTCAGTGCGGAATCCCAATCCGTACTTCTGCACAACGCCGCAATCTGCGCTTGCGATGCGATCCTTCAGGCCGCCGGTCAGCGCGTGACATCGGGCGACAACGCACACGCCCTTCGTCTCGAGACGGCGCTCGAGCACCTCGAAGGCGACACCGAGGAGTTGCTGGAGAGCCTCGACGCCTCGCGCGAGCGGCGCAACGAAGCGTCGTACGCCGCGGCGTTTGTCGCCAAAGCGAGTCTCGCCGATGCGCGCGAGGCCACCACTGAGCTGCTTGAGCGGGTGCGCGCGCTGATCGGCCGCGAAGAGGTTGTGCCCGAGTAGGATTGGATTGCGTCCAAGCACCCAGGCTGATCCATCCCCTCGAGGAGGCATCACGATGACCACACCACAGCTCGTCACCGGCGTCGACTTCGTCGGCTGCCCCACCAAAGATCTCGAGGCCGCCGTCGAGTTCTACGGCTCTACCGTCGGGCTGCCCCGCTCGGTGTACATCAAGGAGCGCGGGTATGCGGAGTTCGAGACCGGCAACCTTACGCTCAGCGTGTACGACGCCGAGTCGATGGGGCTCCCCCACCACCCCAACCCCAACGCGATCGCGCTGCACGTCGAGGACGTCGCGGCGGCGCGTGCCGCGCTGCAGGAGCGCGGGGTGGCGTTCAACGGCGAGACGCTCGACACGGGCGTCTGCCACATGGCGTTCTTCGCCGACCCCGACGGCAACGCGCTGATGCTCCACCACCGCTACGCACCGCGAGTCACGGAGAAGTAGTCGCCGCGTCGGCGTCTGTTTTCTCGAGATGCCTCTGGACGGTCGCAGCCGGCCGGCATGGCTTTGTCGTTGCCTCGTCTTCGCGTAGACCACGGTCGCAATGTGGTATCCAGCGCTCGCACGCGTTGACGCACAGGGGTCTTTGCACCGAATCCAATCGCCAGGCGTCACCTAAATCAACATCCTTGCGACGGTGTTCTTGCGTGATGGTCTGCAGGCCCACACCCAACGCAACATCGGCGACAAAGCCGTCGATCTGTCGCTCCTCTCCGGATATCGTCGGTATCGCGCCAGTCACCCAGCGCCCCAGGCCGGGACTGGGGCGCTGCACGTATTGCGGCACGTAGCGCAATCTCCTTACGAGGTAGCCGCCGATGCCCAAGTAGACTGCGCCCGACGGCGCGAGATAGGTGAAGATACCCGACCAAGTGGGATTGTGCGTCGAGTTCTGCATGGCAACTAGCGCAATGATCAGGACGATTGCGGTGCCTCCCCAGCCGATGACCTCTGCCACGGTACGGTGCGCTATCCAGGCCTGGGCATAGAAGAGGACAGTCTCATCGTCATGGTCTGCCATTTGACAGACAGGAGGCCCCAGAACGCCGTCCCGGAACGGGCGGATGAGATACCAGTCAACACATGAGGACGTCAACATCGCAGCAAATACTGCACTTGCAGAGATCACCGCGAAATGGGCGGGAACGCTCCTCAAGGGCCAGTTCCATGCCGTCCCAGCGCCAGCCAACACGGCCACCCCAAGGGTTGCCGGTAAGGCGAGCCCGACGGCTACGCACCCAATCATTATCCGATCGCGTACAGCGCGATGGCGACTACGGTACCGGTGACGTACAAGCCAATGATATCTGATCGCAAGGCCAGCGGTGACTATCAAGCCCAGGCCGCTCGCGACAATCACACCAAGGGCGCCCGATGTGCCGCAAAGCCCGATGGCGATCGCTGCGGCGGCAAGCGAAAAGCCAGCCTGTATCTCCACAATCGGCTTTGGCTTCATAGGGCGAGTTTGCGGATGTTCGCCGGCTCGCCGGACGGGCTGGGCACCACTATGCTTGGTTGTGACAACGAAATAGCCCGGTTGGCACGGACAGCTTGACAGCGGCAGAACTGCTCAATCTACCGGTGTTCGTGGATACGTAACAATTTCCTCGCCTCCGAACGTGCTGACGATCTCAAAAAGAGTGGGAAGCGCATCACATGCGTTCTTGATGGTTTTTTCATTTCCCACGAGGGTCAGCACGTCGGTCAGCGTCTGGCTCCGACCTCGGACCATGTTGCCAATCGTGTCATCTGGAACGCGGCCGCTAGACAACGTCTTCCACGTCAACGGATAGTCTTCGAGCTTGTACTGATTGACGAGTTGTTGCTCCGTGTCTGTGAGTATGAGGCGATAGGCAAGCGTGAACTGCATGCCTTTATGGCCACCGAGCATCCCCTTGATTGCGGCTTGATTCCGCTGGATTGCTAGTTGCACGATCCCTTCCCCTGTTGTTTGAATCGACAATACTATCGATCTCTACAGAAATCGAGAGGCTGGCACGATACCGATCCAAAGCCCCTTGTGCTGGGGGCCCTACCCACGCCGGAGCCCACGCACAGCGACTCGGAGACAACCAGGCCCCGAAGCCCTCGCGGATCGACTTCTGCACCACCACCTCGGAGAGGCGCGCGCCTTGGTTCGCCGCCTGGTGGAGCGTCGGCGCCTTGGCTCACTGTCTGATGAGCATCGCACGCTGGCTCACTGGCCAATCATGTCGCGTCTGTTGAATGCCCACAGCGCCCCCGCCCCGGTGGCCGCCGCGATCGCGAGCATCGCCGCCGCCGCGCCGCCGCGGAAGGGCTCAGTTGGCACCAGGCCGACGTGCGCGAAGGGTGTCAGTTCCACCAGCCACTTTGGCGCCCCCAGCAGCGACCCGACCAGCTGCCAGAGGAAGGCGAGCACCACCAGCCCGTAAGCGAGGCCCGTGCTCGCGCGGGGCACGAGCGCGTAGGCGAGCGCCGCGATCCCCCCGAACAGCAGTGCCACCGGCAGACAATTGGCGCCGGCCTCCAGCATCTTCGCGATCGACACGTCGACGCCCTGCGAGCTGGCACCCGCCCAGGCGAGCATGCCGGCCAGCAGGGAGAGGGCTGTCGCGCCGGCACAGGCGAGCAGCAGGCGCCCGCCCAGCCAGCGGGTGCGGCTGACGGGCAGCGCCAGCAGCGTTTCGAGTTGCTGCTCTGACTCCTCGCGGCGGGTGGCGCCGATCTGCGCGCACACGAACAGGCTCACCACGACGATGAAGAAGATAAACACGAACGCGAGGTACCCACTCGGTGTGGCGATCGAGCCCGAGCCGAGCTTCGCGATCTCTTCGCGGATGCTCTTGGAGATGCCGGCCGAGGAGATGCTCGCCGACACCATCCCGAGGATCAGCGCGAACACGCCGATGCCGGTCGCCCACGCGAGGAGGGTGCCCCGCTCTGCCCGCAGCGCCTGTGCGGTGGGCCCGCCCAGCAGGCGCAGGTTGGGGTCGGCGCTGTCGTGCGCCGGTAGCACCCCGGTGCCGATGTCGCGCGTGGCGGCGATCCGTGCGGCGAGCGCCAGCAGCAGTACCGTCGCGAGCGCGGGCAGCAGCAGCGCCAGCGGTTGTGGGTCGGCGAACGGACGCAGCTGCTCCGCCCAGCCCAGCGGCGTCGCCCAGCGCAGCCATTGCAGGCCCGCCGAGGTGTCTGCCACCACGCGCAGCAGCAAAAACAGCGCCACCGCCGCGCTCCCCAGCTCCAGCGCGCCGCGGCGCGCCGGTGCCAGCTGGCTCACCAGCGCGCCGATCCCCGTGAACACCGGCACGATCGACGCCGTCGCCAAAGCGAGGTAGGCGGAGCCGCCGGCGGGAAGGCCGCCGGCGATGAAACCGATCGTCTCGGCCGCCCACAGGATCACCGTTCCCACCGCGATCGCCGCCATCGCGGAGAGGAAGCTCGTGCCGCGCCCCACGCACCCGGCGAGCACCAGTTCGGCGCGGCCGGTGTCCTCCTCGGTGCGCAGCGCCCGCACCGCGGCCAGCACGCCGAACACGGCCGCCGCGATCGCCAGCGTCCCGCCGACCCGCCACGCGCTGTAGCCGCTCACGGTGGTCGGGTTGTACGGGTAGCCGTAGAACAGGCGCAGCGCGTCGTCGTCGGCGAAGCTGTGCGCAAACGCTTCGCGATCTTGCAGCGTCGGGTAGGTGTGGCGGTAGCCCGCCGGCTGGATGTACGCGTACAGCGCGAACATGTACGCGAAGGCGATCGTGCGCGTGCGCGCGTCCCTGAAGGCCCGTTTGGCGAGCGCGCCAACCATCGATGCGGTGGTCGGGGCGGCGGTGGTTGTGTGCTTAGAGAAATGCGCTCCAACCAGCGGCGGAGTGGTTGGGGGTGTGGTGGTGTTCATTAAAAATGCGCGCTAACCATCGACGCGGCCGTCGGAGCTGTCGTAGTGGTGCAGGAAGATCTCCTCCAGCGAGGGCTCGCGGCTGGTGAGCGTCTTGATCGATGACCCGCCCGGCCCGCCCGCCTCGCCCAGCGCCGCGATCAGCGGGCCGACGCCTTCGGAGGCCTCGAAGCGCAGCGCGCTCGGCCCCGCACGCTCGACGCTCACGCCCGGCAGCGGCGGCAGCTGCGGCACCGCGCCCGAGAACGTCACCTCGACGGTCTGCGTGGCGAGGTGGCGCAGCTGCGCGAGCGTACCCTCGTCCACCAGCCTGCCCCGCCTGAGGATCCCGACGCGATCGCACAGCACCTCGACCTCCCCGAGGATGTGTGAGGAGAGGAACACCGTCTGCCCGCGCTCCTTCGCCTCGTGCACGCACTCGCGGAAGGCCATCTCCATCAGCGGGTCGAGACCGCTGGTTGGCTCGTCCAGCAGCAGCAGATCGGCGCGCGTGGCGAGCGCCGCGATCAGCTGCACCTTCTGGCGGTTGCCCTTCGACAGCGCCCTGATCTTCTTGCGCGTGTCCAGCTGAAAGCGCTCGACGAGCTTCTCGCGGTAGGCCACGTCGGTGCCACCGTGCAGGCGGGCGAGCAGCTCGAACGTCTCCGCGCTGGTCAACGCCGGCCACAAAAACGGCTCGCCGGCGACGTAGGCGAGGTGCCGGTGGGCGGCGACCGGGTCGCGCCACGCGTCGATCCCAAACAGCTCGCCGCGGCCGGCGCTCGGCCGGTGCAGCCCCAGTAGCAGCCGGATCGTGGTTGTCTTGCCGGCGCCGTTGGGCCCGAGGTAGCCGTACACCTCACCCCGCTCCACGGTCAGGTCGAGCTGCTCGAGCGCGAGCGTGTCGCCGTAGCGCTTGCTCAGCCCCTCGGTGTGGATGGCGGGCTCAGGCATGGGGATAGGATCTGTTGGCTCCATCGTTGCGCCATCCGGGTTTTGCCGCACGTCGCCCGGCAGCGGCCGTAGGCTCGGGGCGCCGGTGCGGGCACTCGGTAGTTTCCCCTAGTGCGAGCGCGGCTTTTCGCGGCTGGCGGGTGGGGCTGCGAATAGTTAGCTTTCAGACATGCCCACCACAGACCCCCCAACCAAGCTTCGCGTGATGATCGTCGGCGGCGGCGTGGCCGCGCTGGAGACGGCGCTGGCGCTGCACGAGCTCGCCCCCGAGCGCCTCGCCACCACCGTGATCGCGCCGGCCGCGGAGTTCGTCTACCGGCCGATGACGGTGCGCGAGCCGTTCGCCTACCCGCCGGCCCACCGCTACCCGCTCGCGCCGATCGTGCGCGACGCCGGTGCCGAGCTGCTGGCCGACTCGCTGGAGTGGATCGAGCCCACCAAGCAGTTGCTGCACACCACCGCCGGCGCGCAGCTCGAGTACGACGCGCTGATGCTGGCGCTCGGCGCGCGCGTGCAGCCACTTTACGAGCACGCGTTGACGATCGACGACCGTCGCATGGACGAGACGATGCATGGGCTGATTCAGGACGTCGAGGGGGGCTACGTAAAGAGCCTCGCGTTCGTCGCGCCCCCACGCCTGCCGTGGCAGCTGCCGCTGTACGAGCTCGCGCTGATGACCGCCGCGCGCGCCTACGACATGGACATCGAGCTCGCGGTGACGATCGTCACGCCCGAGGCGACGCCGCTGGCGATCTTCGGGGCCACCGCCAGTAACGCTGTGAGCGAGCGCCTCCAGCGGGCGGGGATCGCCACGATCAACTCCGCCTACGCGGAGGTTCCCAGCGTCGGGGAGGTCGTGATCAACCCGGGCGACCGTCGCGTTCACGTCGAGCGCGTGGTCGCCCTGCCCGAGCTCTACGGTCCCCCCGTGCGCGGCATCCCGCTCGGTGAGCACGGCTTCATCCACGTGGACCCCTACGGGCAGGTGTCCGGCGCCGGGCCGATCTACGCCGCGGGCGACGCCATCGATTTTGCCGTCAAGCAGGGCGGTCTCGCCTCCCAGCAGGCCGACGCGGCGGCGCAGTCGATCGCCGCGCTGGCCGGCGCGCCGCTCACGCCCGAGCCCTTCCAGCCGGTGATCCGCGGGATGCTGCTCACCGGCGGCGAGCCGCTGTACATCACCGCGCACCTCACCGGCGGGCACGGGTTCAGCTCCGAGCTGACCGACGCGCCCACGTGGTCGCCGCCGAGCAAGATCGCCGCCAAGTACCTCGCGCCCTACCTCGAGGGGCTTGACCGCGCGGGGTCTGGGGTGTAGGGCCGATCGCGTCCGTCGGCGCGTGCGCCCAGGAAACGAGAGCGCCCTACCGAGCCCCCTCGACGGCGATCGGCGCGGGGGCCACCGCGTCCCAGACCCCGTCGATGCCGTCGACGATCTGCCTGGCCTGCTCCACCGTCATCTTGCCACCGTCGAGGAGGCCATCGGCCGCCCACCGCGCCGGGTTCAGGCTCACGGCATAGGGGTCGATTGCGGTATCGGCCGGCAGTGACTCCGGCAGCGCGCGTGCCGCCCGCTCGAAGATCGCGATCGCGAGCGCCTCGGAGTTGCGCACGTGCTCGCGCAGGGCATCCAGCAGGGCGTCATCGTCGGGATACTCCTTGACAAGGCCGAGCAGCCCCTGAATCGCCACGGCGAAGGGCGGGGGCATCACGGGCGCCCTTGGCCGGCGCTCGAGCTCGTGCCATTCACGCAACAGCTTGTGCGTGTTGATGCTCAACCGCTCGAGCCGATCCAGATACTCATCGGCACGCCCCATGAACTCGAGATCGGTGGCTCGGTTCTGGGTGAAGAGCAGGTTGTAGCCGATGTGGTTGGCATAGAAGTCCCACGTCAGATAGCCACACAGCACCCACGCGTTGCCGAACAGTGAGTAGGAGTCCCGGTACCTCGAAATCACAAACGCGAACTGCCGCTGGTACATGTCATTGAAATAATCCGCTCGCGCCGCGATGTCCTCGCCGTCCAGGTCACGGACAACGAGATCGGCGGTGAACGTGTTGCCGTAGCCGATGAAGTCGGAGCCGGGTGAGTAGAAGGGATCCGCGAACGCCGCCGCCTCGCCCACCAGCGACCAGCGGTCGGTGGAGTACGTCTGCTTGACCCCGTATGCGAAGTCTTTGACGCGCAGGAAGTCCTCGACATCCCCCTGACGCGCCGCAATCGTCGCCGCGAGCTGCGGCTCGTGCTGGTGCAGCCACGACAGCAGGCGATCGAACTCGCTGATCTCCTCGTAGGCGTGAAAACGTGGGTCGGCGCACACGCCGATGCTGATCGGCCCGCTCGAGAGCGGAATCATCCATACCCAGTAGCCCTCTCCCATCAGGTGGTTGGTGCTCAGCATGCGGATGCCCGGCTCGGACATCCGCGCCATCCAGGCCGCGTCCTCCCTGCCCCAATCCTCGAGGTCGAGCCCTCCCCCCAGCCGGATCCAGGAAGAGTTGATGTGATGTCCGCAATCCGTGGCCAGATCGAGCTTGCGCTTGAGCAGGCTGGCGCGGCCGGCGGCATCCACCACCCAGCGCGCCGTCAGCCTGTTCTCGCCGTCGAACTGCTCGAACGTCACGCGGTGGGCGTCGCCGCCGAGCTCGACCTCCCGCACCCGCGCGCCCTGCTGGAGGTCGACGCCCAGCGCCCGGGCGCGTGCGGCGAGCTTGTTCTCGAACAGGCCTCGGTCGAGCTGGAAGTTGTCGTGCGGCGGGAAGAACGGTATCCCCAGCTCGGTGCGCGCTGTGATGTCGGCGTTGCTCTCACTCGGGAGGAAGTACCGCAGGCCGCACTTCTTCAACTGCTCCTGCTGGAGATGCTCGCGCACGCCGACGACCTCGGAGAAGTAGTGCGCTCCGCAAGCCACGGTCGACTCGCCCACCTTGAAGGCCGCCAACGGGGCGGGACCCTCGCGCTTCTCGAGCACCACCACGCGCGTTTGCGGCCGGGCCAGCTCGAGCTGGATCGCCAGCGTGAGACCCGCCAGGCCACCACCCAGGATCGCCACGTCGTAGCGCTCAGCCGGAGCTCGTACCGCGGCCATCTCCACAACCGAATCTCCCCGTTCAGCGCTCACCGCTACCAGCCCTCCGACTCTCGACCGAGCCGCCAGCTTACACAGCTTGCGCGGCCAGCTTACACAGCCTGTGTTTCCCGCTTACACCGCCTGTGCCGCCAGCT
>JBEKYV010000280.1:0-5274 GCA_049510515.1 Solirubrobacteraceae bacterium
GGCCAGCGCCGACGAGCGGAAGGCCAGCATCACCGAGAAGATCACCCTGCTGGAGCAGCCCGCCTAACCAGCAAAGTGACAACGTGGGTAAGGGGTGGCCCGAATCCGATCGATTTGGGCCACCCGACACCTACTACCACACCGGGTCAAAATATATAATTACGGTAATGGTTAGTTGACGTCACACTCGTATTAAGGTAAACAGTTAACATTCGTCACAGTATGTAATACAATGGAGGTAGTAAACAGGAATGACACATGACGGGAGTACAGGCACGGGAACTCGGACGACTGTTCAAGCAGGCACGCCGCACCAAGCGACTATCGCTGCGCGCCCTGGACGAGCTGACCGGCGTGTCATACGGGTGGCTCAGTCGCCTGGAGCGCGGGCAGATGATCGCGCCAGCGCCGAGCAAGCTGACCAAGGTAGCCGAGGCGCTGGGCATCGCGCCGGAACGAATCGACCGGATCACCCGCGGACAGGTATCGCGCGACCTGCCGCCGATCCGCACCTACTTTCGCGCCAAGTACCAGCTCACCCCGCAGGAGATCACACAGATCGAAGAGGTTTTCGATCAGATTCGTCGCGACCGTCGGGACACCACAGAAGGAACCGCCGGCTAATGCACGGCGCACGGGTGGGCGCGACCGGGCCACAGGCGACCCGGCTAGTGAAGCGCTTGCGTGCCTTGAGTCCGGCATGGTCGATATCTCGCCGCGAGGCACGCTGGATCGCTGAGCGGCAGGCCAAGCTCCTGCTCACCGAAGCAGGCATCACCGCCCCGCCGGTCCCTGAGCGGATCGTCAGCGAGCTTGCAGGTGTGAACGTCTACCCGCTACCGCAGATGCCCGTCAAGGGACTCTTGGGCGCCAGTAAACCGAGCGGTCGAGGCGGCGACATCCTCATCGACAGCACCTTGCCGCTCACCGAGCGGCGCGTGACACTCATGCACGAACTGAAACACATCATCGACGGTGGCCACACCACCAAGCTGCGCCAACTCGGTAGCCAAACCAGCGGCGAAGGGCTCTGCACCGACTTTGCCCTCAGCGTACTGATGCCCGCGCCGTGGCTCAGAGCCGACTGGCAAGCAGGACACCGCGACCTCGGCGCGCTGGCCGAGCGCTACCAAGTGCCCGCCGAGGCGGTCGCACGTCGCCTGCACGCCCTCGGGCTCTTGAAACCTAGGCCACGACACCGTGGCCGCTCGTACTGCCAGTGGCAGCCGCACACCAAGAACATCAAGGCAGCGACTAGGGGAGAGGGTATTGATCGCAAATGGGTAACGAAACGAAAAGGAGGTAACAACGCATGAACAAGCGCAACAAGGATAATCAGGGGGCAGTGCTGTATCTGCGAGTCGCATCCGTTGACCCGCAGGATCAGCGCGACGGCATCGCCGAGCAGCGAGTAGTCTGCACGCGGCAGGCAGAGAGGCTCGCTGCCGTGGTCACGGACGAGTACGTGGATGCCGGCGCATCCGGCAACCGCATGAACCGACCCGGCCTGCTCGGTCTACTGAGACGAGTTGCAGCACGGCCGGTCAAATATGTCATCGTGCGGGACCGCACTCGCCTGGCGCGCAACGCCGCCGATCACCGGGCTATTCAGCGGCGGCTACGGCGAGCCGGCGTCACCTTCGTCACTGTCGATAATGGTGCTCATAGCCAAGTCACGGTCGATGAGTTGTTGGGGGGCATACGATGAGTCTCACTCTCACCAGTCGGCCCGATCCCGTGCCGGAGTCTGGTGTCAAGCGCGCGGTGATCTACCTGCGGGTCTCCTCGGCCGGACAGGTCAACACCGACTATGACCCCGAGGGTCTGTCGATTCCGGCGCAGCGCGAGGCGTGCAAGCGCTTTGCTGAGCGGCATGGTGCGGTCGTGGTGCGCGAGTACGTCGAGCCGGGTGTCTCGGGTGGCTCGCTGCTCAAGCGCGCTGCGTTCCGGCGGATGATCGATGAGATCGCCGAGCAGCGCGACGTCGATCTGGTGATCGTCTGGAGCGTTTCGCGCTGGGCACGCAACCAGGAGGACCATTGGGTCGCCCGTGGCCTGGTCACGAAGGCCGGGGCGAAGCTCGTCTCGGTCAAGGAGCCGATCGGCGAGGAGACCTCGCACGGCATCCTGTTGGAGGGCGTGATGGCGGCTGCGGCCGCTGCCCGGCGGATCGAGATTTCCGAGGAGGTCAAGCGCGGCATCAAACGCAAGGTCGAGGTCGGCGGCACCAACGGCCTCGCACCGATCGGCTACCTGAACATCCGCGAACCGTTGCCGCACGGCGGCGAGGTCCGCACGATCATCATCGACCAGGAGCGCGCCCCGATCGTCCGATGGGCGTTCGATACCTATGCCACCGGCCTCTACAGCCTGTCGGACATCATGGTCTTGCTTGAGGCGCGTGGCCTGACCACGCGGGCAACTCGTCGGCATGGTCCACGTCCGCTGACACTCTCGCGCGTCCACCGGCTGCTGACCAACCCCTACTACGCCGGCTACGTCACGCACCAGGGCCATGTCTACGAGGGCCGGCACGAGCGGCTGATCAGCCAGGAGCTATTCGACAAGGTCCAGGCCGTGCTCGTTTCGCACCGCCATTCCGGGGAGCGCGACCGCAAGCACCAGCACTACCTCAAGGGCACCATCCGTTGCGGCACCTGCGGCAGCCAGCTCGTCTACTCCCGCAACAATGGCAACGGCGGTATCTACGAGTACTTCGTCTGTCCCAAGAACCAGCGCGGGCAGTGCCCGCAGAGCTACCACCCCGTCGATATCGTAGAAGCCGAGATCGACGCGCACTACGCGACCGTCCAGCTCAGCGCCGAGGAACGCGAGCAGGTCCGCCAGGCGATCACCAAAGACCTCGACGAGAAGGTCGCCACCGCCCAACTGGAGATCGAGCGCTGCCAAGCCGTTCTTGAGGAAGTCAAAGAGCAGGAGCGCAAGCTCCTGCACATGCACTACGAGGATCGCATCAGCGGCGACCTGTTCGACGACGAGCAGGCCCGCATCCGTGAGCGCCGCCAAGACGCCGAGACGCTGATCGCCCGCCTGAGCGTCCGCCACGAGGATATCGCCGCGACCCTAGACCTGGCGCTGGAGATCCTCAGCGACGACCTGCACCAGCTCTACCGCCGCGCCGACGACAGCATCCGCCGCCTCATCAACCAGGCCATCTTCAAGTCGCTCTACGTCTGCGACGAAACCATCACCAACGCCGAGCTGGCCGAGCCATTCGCGGCGCTGCGCACCCTACACGACGCCATTCGCGCCCTGCCCAGCAGCGCCGGAACCCTGGCAGGACGCCGCCAGCGCCGCCAGCGCTGCCCCGAAAACGCAGAAGGTCCCGACCCCTACAGGGGCCGGGAGCCTTTCCGCGTTGGTTCGATTAGCGAACATTTGGTGCGGATGAGAGGACTCGAACCTCCACGGACTTACATCCACACGGACCTGAACCGTGCGCGTCTACCAATTCCGCCACATCCGCGCGATGGTGAGCGACGATATCGTACGACTCGCCCTCCACGCTGACAGCCCCCCACCGCGGTCGCATTGTTGCTCGCTTTGCTAGCCTCGGAGCCTGCTGTGCGTACTGGCCGCCATCGTCTAGGGGACTAGGACGCCGCCCTCTCACGGCGGTAACACGGGTTCGAATCCCGTTGGCGGTACTTTAGGAAAGTCGCACCAGCATTGGGGATTCGTGGGGTTGTGGCAGCGCCAGGGTACCAATGGGGTACCATTTGCCCCCGCGAGTTAGGTGCGCTCGGTGTGCGAGGGCGAGCCCACGCGAGCCCGCGGCGTGGGCCAGCCTGAGCTCCGTGATCTCTCGCATCACGCTCCACTTGGGGAGGTCATTTCGGGCTCCCGGCGATCAGGAGTTCGAAGAACTCGTGAGCGAGCTTCTTGCCCGGCCACTCGACTTCTCCGCCGTCGCGATCAGTGGCTGGACCTCGGGGTGCTGGCGAAAGAAGTCGTCGACCTGCTCGCGGTGCTCATTGGATACCTGCCCGATCTCGGAGCGCCAGCGGGCGCCTTCTGCGCTATCGCCGAGTAGGTTCGCGCGCGCCGCGTTTCTGAATGCGGGTTCGAGCGCTGGCACTTGCTTCGACAGCTCATGGGCTAGCTGCTCGAGCTGGGCCGCCGCGAGTGCCTGTGGCAGGCGTGCAACGAGCTCCTGCAGCCCTTCGAGTAGTTCTGGCTCCCGGCGCAGCGCGAGCCAGGCGAGCAACATGAACGCCTGGAGGCGTGGGGTGCGCAGGTTGAATACGCGCGCGATTGTCCTGTAGCCGGAGGCGTCGCCGCCCAATGTGCGCTCGACCATAGGAGCGAACGTCGAGATCAGGGCGAGCAGGTTGCGAACCTCGCTACGTGCCTGGTCCAGGTCTGCGTCGGGCGTCGTGGTCGCGAGAGGGCCGAGCTGGCGTTCGCCGATCAGGCGCGAGAGGAGCATGAGGTGCGCCTCCGAGCTGCCCTCGAATCGTGGCTCGCGGCCGGCTATCCGGTCACTTCGCGCATGGTCGAGGGCGACGGCACGCTCGACGAGCGCTCCGATCGTGCCGGGCTGAGGGCTCCCGTCCTCTTCGGGCTCCTCGTGGTCCTGGTAGGACTCAAAGCGGCCTGTCGCGATCTCGGCGAACACTCGGACAACGCTTGAGAAGCCTTCTCGTCCAGCGTTGCGGCGGACCGTGCCGCCTATTCTGCTTCCCACGCGCCCGACGAACCCACGGAACGGCCAAGTCACGGTCGATCGCCCGCCGCTCCCCAACCAGGCTGGCGCCTGGTTGGGGGCCCCGAACGCGGCGGAGCGCAGTCCCCCGGCCCCCGTCCGCGGGGTAGCGTGGCACACCCTGTCAACCCACAAGGGGTGCGGCCCTGGCGGGCCTTGACAGGATGTGCAGCGGGGGCCGGGCCGGTGGCCGGCCGACTGCTCGATCGACGGATGGGGTGGGCTCCCGCCGCCAGTGCGGGCATCCTTCGACACTCCCGGGTCGCTCTCGGCGCGACTGTTCACGTGACTGTTCGGCAGCTACAGCCCGCTCACGCAGCCTGAGATCCTTGCCGTCGTGATCATCCCGCCGGCGCCACTGACCAGCACCGCGCCCGAGCGCTCGACCGACGCGCTCCGCCATACAACGCTCGCCCACCAGCCTCACAGCGCTCGGCCGTCGCTCCGCTCGGCTCTCGCCTGCGCCTCCCACGACGCACTCGCCTGCGCCTCCCACGACGCACTCGCCTGCGCCTCCCACGACGCACTCGCCTGCGCCGCATCAGCCT
>JBEKYV010000281.1:0-5272 GCA_049510515.1 Solirubrobacteraceae bacterium
GATCGTGCCGACCGCGGCGGCCAGCGAGAACGAGACCGTCAGCCGCAGCAGCGTGAGCCAGCTGCGCGGGCGAAACTCCAATCGCAGCGAGATCCTCCCGCGGACCAGTGCGGCGGTCACCGGGACAAGCAGCGCGAACACGACCAGTGTCACCGCAAGCAGCGGGAGCACGCCGGCCCCGATCGCCACCAAGGCGACGATCGCGACCACCGTCAACGCCTGCCGGGCAAGATCCAGCAGCGTAAGGGTGCCGAGGCGCAGGTCCGCGGCGAGCGGGATCGAGAGCGTGTGCTGGTAGACGAGCAGGATCGTGGCGAGACTTGCGAGGACGGTTCCCGCCAGCAGCGCCGCGTCGTAACCGGCGAGCACAGCGAACAGCGTCGCGAGCACCACGCCGGCAAGCGTGAGTGCGACGCGCAGGCCGAGCAGGTCGCGCAGCAGCACGTCGCGCTCAACGCCCTCGCGCACCGCAAACTCGCGAGTGCCCAGATTTGACATCCCGATGTCTGTCACCGTCGAGACGACGCTCACGAGCGAGATCACCGTTGTGTACTCGCCGAAACCGATCGGTCCGAGGTGCCGGGTCAACAGCACGATCGGGATCAACGACAGCGCCATGATGGCCACGTAGCCGCCGAGACGCAGGACCCCGCCGCGAATGATCATTCCGCCGGCGGCAGGGGTGTCCAACACATTGGGCTCCACGCTCATCGCAGCCTCACTGTCAAGGCGCGTCTCAGCAGGGATCGATAAGCACGCGCCTGCAGCGTGGCCTTAGCCCGCTTGGCGGGCAGGCACGCAATCACACGCAGCATTGCCCACGAGAGCGCGAGCGAGATGCCGAGCGTCGCCCGCGAGAGCGCCGTGGGGACTCCCCGCATCCGCAGGTAACGCAGGGCGCTGGTCACGAAATGAGGGGAGGGGGTCAGCGACTCCTCACCGCCGCCACGGACCAGGTGGCTCGCCCGCGCGCCCGGGACGATCTCGATGGCCCAACCGTGCCGGGCAACGCGTTGCTGCCACTCGGTCTCCTCCAGATACAGGAAGAAGCCCTCGTCCAACGACCCAGCCTGCTCGTAGGCGCTCCGCCGAATCGCCATCACGGCGCCGCAGACGTGCGCCGGGCGCACGCCCGCGCGCAGCTCCGCCGAGGAGATCACGTAGGGATGAAGTGTCGGCGCGTGGGCGAGAACGTAGCCGGCGGGTAGGCAGAGGTCGATGCCGAGCGTGAGGAGACTCGGAAAGCGGCGGTAGCCGTTGGGCGCCAGCCGGCCGCCGGAGTCTTCCAGCAAAGGTGCGACAACCGCTGTCTGCGGATGCCCATGCAAATGCTCCAACAGTGCCGGCAGGACGTCGGCGCGCAGCTCGGTGTCGGGATTGAGCACCACGACCAAGTCTGCGCTCGAATGGCGAAAGCCAGCGTTCACCCCCGCCGCGAACCCACGATTCTCGGGCATCGCGAGCACTGCCGTCGCCGGCAGCGTCTCACGCAGCCGCTCGAGACTGCCATCACGGGAGTCGTTGTCCACGATCACCGTCTCCAGGCGCAGCCCGCCGTTGCTCGCTCGCACCGAGGCGAGGCATCGTTCGACGAACTCGGCGGCGCGATAGTTGACGATCACGATCGAGGCATCGAGCTCGTTGGGACGATCGACCGTCATCGCCCGCCCCACGCCCGGGCGTAGCTCTCAAGCGTGCCGCGCGCCGTGGCCTCCCAGGTGAACTCGGCCTGGCGTGCGCGCCCCAACGCGACCAGCCGCTCCGCGAGCCGCTGGTCGGCGAGCAGCTCGCTCATCGCGCGGGCGATGTCGGGCACGCTGTAGGGGTCGAAGTAGAGCGCCGCGTCGCCGGCCACCTCGGGCAGCGCGGAGGCGCGCGCGCACGCGACCGGCACACCGCGGCGCATCGCCTCGAGGATCGGCAGCCCGAAGCCCTCGTTGATCGAGGCGAACACGAAGCAGCCGGCGAGCGTGTACAGGCCCTCGAGGTCGGCGGCGTCGACGTAGGGCGGGAAGACGACGCTGGCGGCGATCCCCAGCTCCGCGGCCAGCTCGCGCAGCTCGCGCTCATGCGGGGTCGGGTTGCCGGGCATCACGAGCATCGCATCGGGCCAGCGCTCCAGTATGGCCGGCAGCGCGCGGATCAGCCGCACGAGGTTTTTGTTGACCCGCTTGGCGGCGACCGTCAGGATCACCGGGCCGTCGCCGAGCGCGAGACGGGAGCGCAGCTCCGGCTCCGGCGTCGGCGTGGCCCGATCGCTCATCCCGGGAGCCAGCGCCACTACGTCGATCCGCTCACGGGGTACCCGAAGGTACTCGACGATGTGCTCGGCGCCCGCCTGCGAGATCGCAATGACGCGATCGGCTCTGCGCGCCACCGGCGGCACCACCACACGCCACAGGCGGGTCGTGCGCGCGTCGCCGGGATCCGGGGCGACGATCCATGTGACGTCGGCCAGCGTCACGACGTTGACGGCGCGCGTGCGCAGCGGCGCGGTCATCGCGACGCTGTGCAACAGGTCCACCCGCCTCCCCGCCAGCACCCCCAGGAGCGTGAGCTCGCCGAGCGCCTTCAACCCCTTCCCGCCGAGCAACGGATGCGTGATCAGCTCCACCTCCGTGCCCCACCCCTCCCGCTCCAGGTACTCCCGCCCCCGCGGATTACAGAACACGCTGAAGCGGATCTCCGGCGCCAGCCGGACGAGCGCGGGCACCAACGCGCGCACGTAGGTGTCGAGGCCCCCCATGCGAGGCTCGAGGAAGACGGCGTTGATTCCTATGCGGGGAGGCAGGGTCGGGTTCAAAGGATATGGTTTGTCCGCACGTGGCCGAGGATGTAGCCCAGGGCTCCACGGGCCCCCACACCATCGTCGCTTCACGGTGGCGGACCAGCCGGATCGCGGATCTGCTCACATGGTCGCCGCTGGCGCTCGGCGGAGCGTATCTGCTTGTCGTGGCGATCCAGTTCAACCAGCTGATCGCCAACACCTACCTGGACGCCGATGCTGCCTCGGCGCCGGTGATCGGGCAGCTGTACGGCGGGTCCCCGGCCCACCGCGAGGTCGTCCTCGGCCAGATGACGTGGTTCTCGACGCTGATGTTCGAGCTGGCCACGCGCTGGCTGCCGCTGCACCGCCAGATCTGGGAGGCGGCGCCGTACGCGATGGCGCTGGCCTCCGTCGCGCTCGTCGCCTGGGGCCTGTGGCGGATCGCGGGCCGCTGGGCGGCGACGATCGGCGCGGTGATCATGGTGTGCGCGGCTCCGCACACGCTGCATCTGCTGTTCTCGCTGAACGACCACTCGCCGACGTGGTTCTCGTTCGCGCTGCTCGCTGGCCTGCTCGTGCTGCTGGAGCGCAGGGCCGCCGACCTCGCCGTGCTCCCGACCGTCCTCGCGGTGGTGCTCGTGGGCGCGATCGTGGGCGCCAACATGGCCTCAGACACGCTGCTGATCGGTGCCGGCGTGCTGCCGGCGCTGCTGGCCGTGTCGGTCGCGTGGGCGCTGAGACCCGGGAGGGCGAGCCGTCGGGCCTGGTGGCTGATGCTCGACACGATCGTGGTCGCGGGAGTGTGTGACGCGCTCACCGGCGCGCTGATGAGCCACGAGAACGTGGGGGCGCCGCCGGGCATCACCCATACCGGACTGGCTGCCGGGGAAGCGGTGGCGAGCAACTTCAAGCTCTGGTGGCAGTCGATCGCGGTGCTGGGCAACGGCGACTTCTTCGGGCAATCGCTGGGCTTCACCTCCGCGCTTCAGGTGGTGTGCGCGGCGCTCTCGATCCTCGCCGTCGCGGTGCTGGTGCCCCGCATCTCCTGGCGCGAGCTGGCGCGAGACGTCCAGCGACGCCTGGGAGGGCCGGCGGACGGGGGCAGCCGGCAGCTCAACCCGGGGCGAGCGGACGCCGAGGGCGCGGCCCCGGCCGTCGAGGGCGGTGCGGCGCGCGTCGCATGGTGCGCCTTCTGGGGCTCCTCAGCGGTGCTGCTGTCGGTTGGCTTCATCGTCAGCTCCACGCCCGTGGACATCAACTCCGATCGCTACCTGGTCGGCCTCCTCTTCGCGGCGGCGGCGCTGATCCCGCTGCTGGCGGGGCGGAGCGTTCTGCGCCAAGTCGCGATCACCGCCTGCACGATGGTGTTCGCGTTCACCGGCCTCGTACAGCTGCTGCAGGGCCAGGCCACCGCCAACATCTCGAACTTCCCCACCGACACCGTGTCCGCCGAAGTGGCCCGAATCGCTCGCCGCGAGCACGCCACGATCGGTTACGCGGGCTACTGGGACGCCGCCCCGATCACATGGTCCACGCACTTCGGCGTGAAGGTCTACCCGGTGCAGGCGTGCGGCCCCGCACTGTGCCCGGTCAGCCTGCACTACATCACGAGCTGGTACATCCCACGTCGCGGCCAGCGGTCGTTCCTGATCTCCGACCCCACCCAGCCGGGCAGCACGCTGTCGGTGCCCTCGCTCGGCTCGCCGACGGCGGTCTACCACGTCGGTGCGTTGACGATGTCCGTCTACTCCTACGACATCGCGAGCCATATGGTGCCGACCCCGTAGACGAAATAGGCGCCTATACAGTAGACTCAAGCAGTGAGCACGACCATCAGGGTCAGCGAGCCGACGCGAAACCGCTTCGCCAAGCTGGCACAGGCGACGGGCCGCCCAATGAGCCAGCTGGTCGATGAGGCCGCGGACGCGCTGGAGCGGCGCGTGTTCTTCGATCAGCTTTCCGCCGGGTATGAGGCTCTGCGTGCCGACCGCCGGGCATGGACCGAGATCGAGGCTGAGCGCGCGCTCGAGAGCGGGCCGCTGCGCGACAGCTCGCCGTGAGCGCGCGGCGTGGCGAGGTGTGGCTGATCGACTTCGGCGATCCCGTCGGGCGCGAGCAGTCCGGGCGTCGTCCGGCCGTGGTTGTCTCGGCCGAAATGCTCAACGACAGTCGGGCTGGGGTTGTCGTGGTCGTCCCACTCACGACCGCCTACCGTGGCCTGCCCTCGCACATCGAGATCGAGCCCGGCGACTCGGGGCTCGAGGAGATCAGCTACGCGAAGTGCGAGGACGTCAAGTCGATCTCCGAGCAACGGCTCCTCGGACGCCTCGGGGTCGTTGATTACGAGGCCCTCTTCGAGATCGCCCGTGCACTGCGCTTCTTGCTGGACCTGTGACCAAGGACTGGGCGCGACATCACCTACCCCTCGAAAACCCCAACCACATTGGAGACCCCCGCCGCAAACGGGAAGTCCGCCTCCGCTTCGGAGAGCACGCGGAACTGGTA
>JBEKYV010000282.1:0-5265 GCA_049510515.1 Solirubrobacteraceae bacterium
TGGGTGTCCGTTGAGGCTCTCGATAACGACGGCTGCCCGCTCGAGCACCGCCGCAACTGCTTCACGGTCGACATGGCCAGACAGCCGCACCAGCCGGGCCTTGAAGCGAGCCAGCACCGGCTCGATCGAGTCAGTACGAGCAAGCCTCGCTCCTGTGCGCAGCTCGAGTGCGGCGAGGGCGTCACTGCGCGCGGCGAGGGCCGCCTCGCCTGCCGCCGTGGTGCGGTATGTCGTCCTCCCATCGTCCAGCTCGCCGATGATCAGCCCCTCGGCGTGGAGGGCCTCGACGGCCGGGTAGACGCTGCCCGGCGAGGGGCGGTAGCCGGGTCCGAACAGGCGATCGAGCTCGCCCATGATCTCGTAGCCATGCCTCGGCCGCTCGGTAACGAGTGCCAACACCACGAGTGGCAGCTCTCCGTGGCGAAAGAATCGTCTGGACACCGTCTCTCTCCTCGCTTGCCCGATACGCTTACGAAACTGTTACGAAGACTATATCGAAGTGCTTACGAAATCAAGTGCGATGTTTTGCCCCTCGCGTTGGCTCAGACTCCGCCGCTGTCGTACTCTGTGTGGAACATGGCCACAACCACCACCTCGATCCCCGACCTGTGCGCCGCCGCGCGCCGCGCCGCCCGGCGCCTCGCGGCGGTGGACACGGCAGTCAAGGACGCCGCGCTGCTGGCGATCGCCGACGCGCTGATCGCTCGGACGCCGGAGATCCTCGCCGCCAACGAGCTCGACATGGCCGCCGGGCGGGAGGGGGAGATCGGGGCGGCGCTGCTCGACCGCCTCGCGCTCGACCCCGCGCGGATCGCCGCGATCGTCGCAGGGGTGCGCACGATCGCCGCGCTGCCCGACCCCGTCGGCGAGCTGATCGAGGGGCGGCGGCTGCCCAACGGGCTTGACGTGCGCAAGGTGCGGGTGCCGCTCGGCGTGGTCGCCGTCGTATATGAGGCGCGGCCCAACGTCACGATCGACGCCGCCGCGCTGTGCCTGAAGGCCGGCAACTCGATCGTGCTGCGCGGCTCCTCGATCGCCGCGCACTCCAACGCGGTGCTCGCAACGATCGCCGCAGAGGCGGCCGTCGCCGCCGGGCTGCCGGAGGGATGCGTCAGCCCTGTCGCGGGCGGCGGGCGCGAGGAGCTGGCTGAACTGGCCACGCAGAACGACACGCTCGACCTGATCGTCCCGCGCGGAGGGGAGGGGCTGAAGGCGGCGCTCAAAGAGGTCGCGACCGTGCCGGTGATCTACGCCGCGTCGGGCAACTGCCACATCTACGTCGACGAGACGGCCCACACCGAAGAGGCTGCGGCCGTCGTGGTCAACGCCAAGACGCAGCGCCCCGGAGTCTGCAACGCGGTGGAGACCCTGCTCTGGAATCGAGAAGCCCAGCAGTTCATGTTCGACGTCCTCATCGCCCTCGCCGAAGCGGGGGTGCAGTTGCGCGGCGACGAGCACACCCGGGCGATCGCGGGCAGGGTCGCGAAGGAGTGCGGGAAGTGGGCGATAGAGCCCGAGGACGTGACTCTCGCGCAGACGATCGCCACGTTTGTGCAGCCCGCCACCGAGGCGGACTGGGACACCGAGTACCTCTCGCCGACGCTCGCCGTGCGGATGGTCGAGTCGATCGAGGAGGCCATCGAGCACATCGCCGTGCACGGCTCCGGGCACTCCGAGGCGATTCTCACCTGCGACACGGCCGCCGCGCGCACATTCCAGCGCGGGGTGGACGCCGCGGTCGTGTACGTCAACGCCTCCACCCGTTTCACCGACGGAGGCGAGTTCGGGATGGGTGCCGAGATCGGCAACTCCACACAGAAGCTCCACGCGCGCGGGCCGATCGGGCTGCGCGAGCTGTGCACCTTCAAGTACCTCGTGGAGGGCGACGGGCACGTCCGCGCCTGATAGCACGGTGGATCGCCTCGGCATCCTCGGCGGCAGCTTCAACCCGCCCCATCGCGGCCATATCGAACTTGCGCGCCACGCCCTGCGTGAGCTGGGGCTGAGACGTGTGCTGCTGATGCCGGCCCGCGTCTCGCCCGGCAAGCCGGTTGGGGAGCAACCGAATGCCGCTCACCCGGAGCACCGTCTGGAGATGTGCCGCCTGGCCGCCGCCGGTGTCGAGGGCGTCGAGGCGTGCCCGCTTGAGATCGAGCGGAAGGCGCCGTCGTACACGGTGGATACTCTGAGGGCACTACATGACGAGCATCCCGACACCGCCTTCACGTTCATCCTCGGCGCCGACGTCGCGTCGACGCTGCCCACTTGGCGTGAGGCCGCCGCGCTACCTGCGCTCGCCCAGTTCGCGGTCGCGCTGCGGGTGGGCGGACGTCCAATCGTCGAGCCCGATCAGATCGGCTTTCCAATCGTTCGCCTGCACATGCCGATGATCGACGTCTCGTCATCGCTGGTGCGCGAGCGCGCGCGCCGCGGCCTGCCGATCGAGGAGCTGGTGGGGCGGCCGGTGGCCTCCTACATCGCCGCGCACGGCCTCTACCGTGGTACGGACTCGGTCGGCACGGGCGAGATCGGCCGTACAGGGAACGGAAATGTTGCGACGGCACGCGCAGTTGGGGGAGAGGCATGAGCCCCACCGCGCAGGCGCTAACCTCCGCCGAGCTGGCGCAAGAGCTGGCGGGGTTTGCCTCGGAGAAGAAGGCGCACGACCTGCTCGAGCTCGACATGCGCGGCCTCGTCGGCTACACCGACTTCTTCCTGATCTGCTCCGGCAACACCGACCGTCAGGTGAAGGCGATTCACGACGCGATCCACGAGGGCGCCAAGCGCGGGCTCGGCATCCTGCCCCGGCGGGTGGAAGGGGCCGGACGCGCCCAGTGGGTATTGATGGACTACCTCGACGTGGTTGTGCACATCTTCACGCCCACCACGCGCGAGTTCTATCGACTTGAACAGCTGTGGGGCGAGGCGCCGACGCGGGCGGTTGAGGAAGCGCCCGCGGACGCAGCGCAGTAGGGGCAGGACGCGGCTCAACCCTGGTGGCCGGCGATTCCCGGCTGCCTGTGCGCTACGCCGCGATCGGCGCAGCCACCGGCGAGTGGGCCACGCGACGCTTTGCGGTCCGCTCGCGCAGGACAACCTCGCACCCCCTGGTGGGACTGACGGTGATGTTGCGCCTGCGCGCTCGCTCGCCGCGGGCGCCGACCGGCTGCAGCTCGCAGCGCTCCAGCACCGCGCGCAGCGCCAGCTTCATCTCCAGCAGCGCAAAGCTCGCGCCCAGGCAGCGGCGCCGGCCGCCGCCGAACGGGATCCAGGTGTAGGTGCCTGGTGCCTTCCCGCCCTCGCTCTCGATGAAGCGCTCGGGGCGGAATGCGTGCGGTTCGGGATAGATCGACGGGTCGTGATGCACCAGGTGGGCAAACGCCGCGAGCATCACGCCGGGCTGGTAGGTGATGCCGCCGATCTCCACGGGCTGCTTTACAAGTCGCGGCTCGGCGTGGGGCAGCACCGGGCGGTGGCGGAGGATCTCCTGCACCGTTGCCGTCAGGTAGGCATCGTCGTCGCGTTCGCCATCCAGCTCGCCGTACAGCCGCTCGAGCACCGCCGGCTCGCGCGAGAGACGCTCAAAGCCCCACGCCAGCTCAGAGGCGGTCGTCTCGTGGCCGGCAACCAGCGCCGTCATCAGCTCGTCGCGCAGCTCCTCCGGGCTCATCGGTGAGCCATCCTCATGCCTGGCGGCGAGCAGCATCGCCAGCACATCGTCGCTCTCCTCACCCTCCCCGGCGCGCATGCGCTCGGCGATCAGCTCGAAGATCAGCTCGTCGTTGCGGGCGTGCAGGCGATCCTGGCGAGCGATTGGGCCGCGCAGCGTGAAGGGGCGCGGCGGGCGCGGCAGCATCGAAAGCGGGTTCTCGGCGAACGCCAGGATCTCGGTGAGCAGCCCCCGCAGCTCATCCAGCTGCGTGCCCTGCTCGAGGCCGAACACCGCGCGCAGGATGATCTCGAGCGTCAGCCCCTGCAGCCGCCCGTGCAACGCGATCCGCTCGCCGCGGGGCCACGAGGCGACCTCGCGCTCGGCCAGCTCTTCCATCAGGCCTGTCAGCCGCTGCATCCGCTCGCCATGGAAGGCGGGCAGCAGCAGCTTGCGCTGCTCCAGGTGGGGGGCCTCGTCGAGCAGGATCACCGAGTGGCGACCCACCAGCGGTTCGAGGATCCGCGCGCCCTCTCCGGGGTACAGGACGTCCGGGGGTGACTGGAAGACTTCCTTGATCTCCTCGGGATCCCACAGCACCACGAACGGCGGCTGCGCGATGATCCGCAGCGTGAAGCGCCGGCCGTAGCGCGCGGCGCAGCGCTCCACGAAGGCGTTGGGGCGACTCCAGAAGCCGAGGAAATCGGCTTGGCCGACATTCTGATTGATGATTTGAAATTTCTTTTCCGCTGGTTGCGAGGCGAGGTGTTCAGTACAGGGGATAGGGAACAGGGCACAGGTGACAGGGACCAGACCCCTGTAACCTGTAACCTGTCACCGGCAACCTCAACTGAAGACCTCGGCCGATTTCCTGGAGGACAAGGAGCGGCTTCTGTACTTGGCAGAAGTGGCGAAGCGGAGTCAGTGCCGTCCGAGCGAACTCCTGGAACTCATCGGAATGCCGGCTTATCTGCTGGATTGCACCGCCGCTGAGGCGCTCGCCGCCCGCGATCGAGGCGAGTTGGATGAGGAAGAGAATGTGGTCGAGTGGTGAAGAGAAAAGACGTCAGTCGTCCGTGGTCCGTAGTCCGTCGCCGGTTGTTACTGACCACGGACCACTGACAACGGACTAGCCCAAGCTGGGAGCTAAAAATGGAACAAAGTCAAGACAACATCCTGAGCTTGCTACTCCAACTCGGCGCGCACCCACAGCGCGCCCAGTCGGCGCTGAAAATTCTGGACGCATCTTCCGCCGGGTTGGAGAAAAGCGCCAGGACCATGAGCGAGCACACAGCGGAGGTTCTGAAGGCCGCGAAGGCTCAGCAGGACGCTGCGGCGGCATTTTCCCGATTGCACAATCAAAGCCAGATGGCAGTGGTGCCGCTCCGCCAGGTGCACGAAGCCTTCCGCACGCTGGCGCCCGAAATTACCACCACCACAGCCCAAACGGATCAGCACGCGAATGCCGTGGAGCGCTCGACGCTCGCCCTCCGCTCGCAGTCGGCGGTAGGGGCGGAGTTGGCGAGCAAGGGTCTGGCGGGCTTGGTGGCCGGCCGCAAGGCTCAGGCCGGGGTGGAGGCAGTTTGGGAAACGGCGCATGCGGTTCGGTCTGATAC
>JBEKYV010000283.1:0-5248 GCA_049510515.1 Solirubrobacteraceae bacterium
CAGTCCGCCGCCGCGCCCGCCTGATCGTCCGCGGTGGCCGAACTCTCAGGGCTGGCGGTGAGTGTCATGAGTGTGCTGCTGGCGTTGGTGAGTTTCGCGGGGTGCGTCGCGGGTGGCCTGTGGGTGATCGGCGAGCTGCGCCACCGTGAACCAGGGGAGAGGGCGCTGGTCGCTGCGCGCGTGTCTGATGACCCGTGGATCGCGCTGCCGGACGGAGCGATCACGGGGACGCACGTATGGACGGGTCGCACCAGCGATGGGGTGCTGCGCTCCCCGGCGGACTGTGCGGCGATTGTTGTGGGTCCGCCGCGTTCGGGGAAGACGCGGAAGGTGATCGCGCCGACGTTGGCGTGCTGGGACGGGCCGGCGCTCGTGACCTCGACGAAGGGCGACATCCTCGCCACGGCGGCGCACCGCGCACGGCTTGGCCCGGTGGCGGTGTATGACGCGACCGGGTCCCTCGGGCACCCGGAGGCCACCGTCGGCTTCTCGCCGTTGGCGCGGTGTGAGACGTGGGACGGGGCGGTGGAGGTCGCGGCGGCGATGCTGTCCCCTGCTGGGGAGGATGAGACGGTTCGTCATGGGGAGCATTTCGCGGTCGCGGCGCGTGCGCTGCTGGCCCCGTTGTTTCACGCCGCGGCGCTCTCGGGTGGCGGGATGGATGTCGCGCGGGGGTGGCTTGGCCGCTCGGAGTTCTCCCAGCCGGCGGAGATCCTGCGCAAGGCCGGGGCGAAGATTGCGCTGGAGGAGCTGTCGGGCGTCGGTGCGCAGGCCGTCGGGGACTACCGCACATCAGTGCTGGGGACTGCGCAGGTCGCGCTCGCGTGGGCCTCGCGAGCGGCGGTCAGGCAGAGCGCAGACCCTGGCGTAACACACCAGATCGACCTCGGGAAGTTGTTGGCGCAGCGCGGCACGCTGTATGTGATCTCCCCGTCGCGTATCCAGCAAGAGCTCGCACCGCTGATCGCCGCGGTGCTGGACGGTCTGTGCGCGAAGGCGATCGACATGGCGATCACGAGCCCGGAGGGGCGGTTGGAGCGGCCGTTACTGCTCGCGCTGGACGAGGTTGCGAATATCGCGCCGATCCGCTCCCTACCCCGCTTGTTGAGCGAGGGTATCCAGCAGGGCATCGTGCCGGTGTTGGGGGTGCAGGACATGAGCCAGGCGCGGGCGCGGTGGGGTGAGCACGAGACCGCGACGATGTGGTCCACGCCGGCACTTCGTCTCGTGCTCGCCGGGGTCGCCGACCCCTACACCGCGCAGCTCGTCTCCGACGCGTGCGGTGAGCAGTTGGTGTGGCGTGCGCAGGTCGGGGAGAACACCTCGACGGCGCATCAGGTGGAGCGCTTCGGCAGGACCTATACCGGCGGCGATAGCCACTCGTATGTGCAGCAGCGCGAGCGCGCGATCCATCCCGCGGATCTGCGTGCGATGCCGGCCGGGCGTGCGCTCGCGCTGCCCCAGGGCCGCGAACCGATCACGCTCGACCTGTTCCCCGGCGCACCCGGTTTCACCGACTGCGACTGGCCCGCGCTCGCACGAGCGGGCCGTGAGCGGCTATGCAAGCCACTCTGATGGCGGCGGCCCACCGCTGAACCTTGCGGCGGTTGGGTCGCCTGTTTGTGTGAGTTGGCGCTCGAGGATCTCGAGGCGGTCGTGGAAGAGAAGCTCTGAGCGGGGGTCGGGGTTCTCGCCCGCGTCGAGCTGGGAGCGCCACACGCCGAGCGCGCCGAGAACCTCGACGAGCTGCCGGTTGGTCCACCAGTCCGCGACGAGCTTCGAGAAGACCCGGGGGTAGCGCTCTGCGAGACCGCTGACCGTGGCCCACAGTTCCCGGCGCCAGCGCTCGCGCTCCCCCGGCGGCTCAAGCCACCCCGGCAATCCCCCACAACCGTCGGCACGCTTGCCGGTGTCCTCGGGCGTGGGCGGCTCCCCGGCCGCGTGGGCGTGGGTGCTCAACAGACCGTCACGGACCATCCGCGCTGCTGTCCGCGAGACCGGCTCGCTGTTGGACTTTGCGCGGCGCGTCAGCTCCGCGAGCGCGTGCTCATCTAGCGTGATCGCCACCCGATTCACAACGTCATCCCCGCATCCTGCTGAAGCCCGGTATCACGCGCGAGCTGCCGGGCGGTGGAGCGCTCAAGCTCCTGCCCCACATCAACAGCGCGCGCGGCGGCGAACGAGACGGAGGGAACCTGCCCGCGAGAAGCTCGCATCAGCTGCGCGAGGCGCCCCACTCGCTCGGCGTCGACGCCCTCCGTTCCGAGGTCCTCGCGCGCGATGTGCCAGTCGGTTCCCTCCTTGGCGCGCGAGGCCTCGACGTATGCGCCCTCTTGGCTGGTTTGCCATCCGCCGGTGACCACGACCGCGCGTTGTACGGTCGCGCCCTGCTGGCGGTAGAGGTGCTGTGCGTAGGAGAGCCGCATGTTGGAAAGCTCCTCCTCGCCGGAGAGCGTGACCTGCCGCTGCCCATCGGTCAGGACCTGTACTCGCTGCTCGGCGGGGTCAACCGTGAGGACTTCGCCGCGGGTGCCGTTCTCCACGCGCCGCTCGCCGTCGGGGTGGTGCTGGGCGATGAACGCAACACGGTCGCCCTCGCGGACACCGTAGGTGACGTCCGGGAGTTGCACCTCTTGTTCGCCGAGTTCGCCGCGCTCGGCGCGGAGGTGCTGCGCGCGGGCGTTCATCCTGTCGATCTCGCCGGTAGAGGCGTCGGACATCAACGCGACCTCTTTGACGCCCTCGCGCTCAGCCAGCTCCGACCACTGCTTGACCGCTGCCTCGATGGTCTCGTCGCGGGTGTCCGCGAAATGCAGCTGGCCGCGGGCCTGGTAGTGCGCCATCGCCTCCTCTGCCCGCCCGGCCCGCAGGTCCGCCCACGCCTGGCGCTCCCCCGGGTCACTCGTACGCCTGACCTCCTGCAGCCGGACGGTAGGGGCGTCCCGCTCGATCTCCTCGAACATGCCGCCGGCGCCGATCGCAGGGAGCTGCCGCGCGTCACCGATCAACACGAGCTTGCCCCCCGACTCATCAACCGTCCTCGTCAGGGCGTCCAACCGCCGCGTATCACCCATCCCCGCCTCATCAAAAAACACGGTGGTCTGCTCCCCCAACTCCACGCTCCCGCTCCGCGCTCGTGCGACGAGCGAGTCCACCGTCATCGTGTGTCCCTCAAGTGCGGGGCTGTCCTGTCCCAGCCGCTCGGCGGTGGAGCCCGATACGGCGACGCCGATCGTCTCGCGGCCGGAGTGCTGCTCGGCGCGCGCCGCGGTGTCGATCACGACGCCCTTGCCCGCGCCGGCGTCCCCGACGAGCACCGCCACACGCTCCCGGCCGCCGAGGACCCGCACCGCCTCCTGCTGCTCGGCGCCCAGCTCCCCACCGATCCGCTCGGCGACCTCCCGCGCCGCACGCTTCCGCACACGCTCCTCCACACCCCTGCCTTCGCTGGCTGCCATCTTGCCGACGCGCGCGGTGATCGCCTGCTCCATCTCCCTGACCTCCCGCGTCGTCATCCGGCCGTCCTCAAGCTCCACGACCTCACCGGCCGCGAGAAGTGCTTGCGCGCGCTGCGCTGCGCGCTCGGGCGCCAGTTCCCCAACGCCCTGCTCGATCACTGTCGCTCGCAACTCACGGTCGCTGAACGTCGCCCGCTCCTCCGTAAGCGACCCCGTGACACGCGCCTGCCATGGCACGTCATCCACCCGTCGCACACCACCCGTCTCGCCGGGGTGATGCAGAGCCTCGATGTCCGTGCGTTCGGTGCCCTCCCGGCCGACGCGCTGCTCCCACGCCTCCTGTAGCTCGGGGCGGCTCTCCGGGACCTTCGCGCGGCGGTTCTCGAGCTTCACGTTGCGAAGCTCATCACGCTCCGGGGCACGGCCATACCTGGCACGGAAACGCTCCGCCGCGAGCCACACTTCGCGGCTACGCCCACTCAACGCATCCCGCACACCCTCAGAGACACCCGCGACTTCGAAGTACCGGCCACCACGCCCTGTGCCCGCCGCGACCCCATAACCCTGCTCCAGCAACTCCTGCGCGAGCGCACCACGGTAAAAGGCGCCCAGCTCCCGCGCCGCACGGAACAACGGGCGGCTCGCGACCGCTGCGAACTGCTCGTCCTGGCGCACCACACCCGTCACGACGACATGGCTATGGAGCTGCGGGTCCGGTGGACCCTCCGCGACACCCCGCGCGGTCGTATGACGAAACTCTGCCGCCAGCACATCCCGCGCATGGCCGAGCGTCTTCCCGCCGGCGCCTTCACGGACCGCCGGGACCTCGCTACGGAGATACTCAAGAGCGCGCGCGACCGCACGACCATGCGCCAGCTCCACACCCGCTCGCTGCTCCTCGCTCCCCAGCGCCCACACCGCCGATACCGACTTCGGCGCGCTGAACGTCAAATCGATCCCGCCCGCCCGCCGCCCATCGGCACCCGCACGACGGATGAACTCCCCGGTCACGGGATGCTTGCCCTCCATCAATGCGATCAACTGCTCGGCGCTGACAGGCTCGCCCGCGGCCAAGCCGAGCCGCTCGCGGGTCTCGTCGAGGACGTGCCATACCCCTTGGGCCTCCGTCGGCTCGCCCGACGCGGAGAGGTAGTAGTCGCCGCGCGAGGGCGCGACCGTCCGCCACTCCAGATAGGCGCTGTAGCTCGCCGCCTGTCCCGCGCCTATGCTCGCAGCCGTCATCAACACCCCAAATCGTACCACCCAAAACTGTCACGCTCTGGCACAGTGCATCTAGTCTGTTTGCAGTTTCGCGGTGCAGGATGCCGAACGGTGGCGTAATGCACAGAGATCAGGTTGTCGTTCTTCGGCGTGCTCAGGAGCGACATGGGCGGGATCGTTGGCGTCCGATCGTTGGTCCTATGTCAAGCGAGATCCGCATTTTGCGGATGGATATTTGACTGCCCGCCAGGCGAACCGCTGACCGGCGGGTGTAAATGGCCGATCGCTGGTTTAGCGTTCTCCGACTATCTGGCTGAAAACGCCGCTCGGAACCGGCTCCAGATGATCCGTTCTCCGATGTGAGCGCACGCTAGGTAGGCCACGATCACAAGACCCGCGTATCGGCCTGCGTGGGCTGCGAGGGCACCGGCGAGACCGCCGGGGACGGCCAAGGCGATGAGCCACCCGCGTGGCGTTTCATCACGAGAACGAATGCCCAGTGCCGTGGCGGCTCTCCACCCGTAGACGATGAGGATGGCAGCTCCCAGGACCAACGGCAGCACAAAGCT
>JBEKYV010000284.1:0-5192 GCA_049510515.1 Solirubrobacteraceae bacterium
CATCCTGCTCACGGCGGAGGGCGGCTTGCGCTCGACCGACGTGTTCATGGACGAGCCCTCCGTGATGGCGACCGAGAACGCTTTGATGGCCGCCGCGCTCACCCCCGGGCAGACGGTGATCGGTAACGCTGCCTGCGAGCCGCACGTGCAGGACCTCGCGCGGATGCTGGTGAAGATGGGCGCCGATATCCAGGGCATCGGCTCCAACCTGATCACCGTCAACGGCTGCGAGCAGTTGCACGGCTGCGAGCACCGCATCGCCCCCGACCACATCGAGATCGGCAGCTTCATCGCGCTCGCCGGGGTCACCGGCGGCGAACTGCGCGTGCGCGACACCGTCCCCGGCGATCTGCGCATGATCCGCCTCGTCTTCGAACGGCTGGGCCTGCGCACCGAGGTGCAGGGCGATGACATCCTCGTGCCCGGTGGCCAGCGCCTGGTGGCGCAGGCCGACGTGGGGGAGTACAAGAGCAAGATCCAGGACGGGCCCTGGCCGGCCTTCCCCGCCGATCTGACCTCGATCGCGGTAGCGCTCGCCACCCAGGCGGAGGGCTCGATATTGATCCACGAGTGGATGTTCGAGAACCGCCTGATCTTCACCGACAAGCTGATTTTGATGGGAGCAGACATCGTGATGTGCGACCCCCACCGCGCGATCGTCACCGGCCCCCGGCGGCTGCGCGGCGAGCGCGTGGAGTCGCCCGACATACGCGCCGGGATGGCGATGCTGCTGGCGGCGCTGTGCGCCGACGGGCGCTCGGAAATCGGCAACATCCGCCAGATCGACCGCGGGTATGAGCGGATCGACGAGCGCCTGCGCGAGCTGGGCGCCAACATCGAGCGCGTCGCGGTCGAGCCACAGCCGGCGATCCACGCGTAGGGTGGCCCGCATTCGGGTTGGTCGTGCCCTATCGCCGTCGCCTCCACCGTTTCCGTAGACCTTCACCGCACCGTCCCCGTTTCGTCGTATACATGTTCACGCCATGACCCACCCGATCCCCAGCGGCACGCGCGACGTGCTGCCCGACGAGATGCGCGAGATGCGCGCGATCACCGAGGCGCTGCGCGAGGTCTTCGAGCAGGCCGGCTACGGCGAGGTGTATACCCCTGCGCTCGAGTACGAGGCGGTGCTGGCGCGTGCCGACAGCGCCGCCCCGCCACCGGCCTATCGGCTGTTCGACGAGACAGGCGCGCTGCTGGTATTGCGCTCGGACATGACCGTCCCGATCGCCCGCGTGGCCGCCACCCGCTACCCGCACGCCGAGCCGCCGCTGCGCTTCTGCTACCTCGCGCACTGCTACCGCGAGGTGCGCCCCTCGCGCGGTCAGCCGCGCGAGCTGCTGCAGGCTGGCATTGAGCTGCTTGGCGCGCCCGCGCCCGAGGGCACCGCCGAGGCGCTGACGGTGCTGTGCCGCGCGCTCGACGCGACCGGCCTCGCCGACTACCGGGTGGGCCTCGGCGACGCCGCGCTGTTTCCCGCGCTGATGGCGGGCGTGGGCGTCCCCGAGCGGCTGCGCGCATCGCTACTGGAGGCGCTGGTGCGCCGCGACTTCGTCGAGCTGGAGCGCCGGCTGGGGGAGGCCGGGCTGCCCCCCGCCGAGGCGGATCTGCTGCTGCGGGTGCCGCAACTGCGGGGTGGCCCGCAGGCGCTCGAGGGCCTGCCGGGGCCGGCGGCCTCGGCGGCGGCGGGGCTGCTGGCGGTGTACGCGCTGCTGGAGCCGGCGGTCGCGGGGCGCGTGATCTTCGACTTCGGGCTGGTGCGCTCGCTGGGCTACTACACGGGCGCGGTGTTCGAGGTGTACGACCCGGCGCTGGGCGCCCCGATCGGCGGCGGCGGGCGCTACGACGAGCTTTTGGGCCAGTTCGGGCGCTCGCTGCCGGCGGTGGGCTTCGCTTTGGGCGTCGACCGCCTGCACATCGCGCTCGCAGGCGAGGAGCGCGGCAGGGGAGCGGGGCTGACGCGGTGAGCACACTCAACCACCTCACGATCGCGGTGCCGCGGGGCGCCCTGTTCAAGGACACCGTGGCGCTGCTGGCGCGCCTGGGGGTGGAGACCGGCGAGCTGAGCGCCAACGATCGCAAGCTGCTGTTCGCGGAGATCGGGGTGATCACGATGCGCCCCACCGATGTCCCCACCTACGTGGAGGCCGGTGCCGCCGACATCGGGATCACCGGCAAGGACGTGCTCTCCGAGCGCGCCATTGGTGGCGAAGTGGGGGGAGTCGGCCGCTCGGTGACCGGCCGCGAGGTGTATGAGCTGCTCGACCTCGGGTATGGCAGATGCACGATGGTGCTCGCCTCGATCGCCGGCCGGCCCGACCCCGCGGCGGAGGCCCTGCGCCGCCTGGGGGTGATGCGCGTCGCCACGAAGTACCCGCTGATCGCCGCCCGCCACTTCGAGGAGACCGGCCGCCAGGCGGAGATCGTCGAGGTGAAGGGCTCGGTCGAGCTGGCGCCGCTCACGGGCCTGGTCGAGGCGATCGTGGATCTCACGGCAACTGGCACCACGCTGCGCGAGAACGACCTGGAGGTGCGCGAGGAGCTGTTCGATTGCACCGCTCGCCTGATCGCCAACCCGGTTGCCCACAAGCTCAAGGCGGCTGCGATCGACGACTTGCTGGAGCGGTTGCGTGCGGGTTGAGCGGTTGAGTCTCGCGGAGGTGCGTCGTGCGGGCGGAGCGGACGGCGTGGTCAAGCAGATACGGCACATCGCCGCCACCCCCGCCGCGGTCGTGAAGAGCACACATGAGATCATGAGCATGGTGTTGGCCGAGGGTGACGAGGCCGTGCTGAGGTTCACGCGCGCCCACGACACCGGCGGCGCCGATCCCCGGCCGCTGATCGTGCCGCGAGAGGAGCTCGATGACGCGATTCAGGAACTCCCGCTGGAGGTTGTCGCGGGGCTTCAGGTTGCGATCGCCAATGTTGCCCAGGTCGCCCAGGCCGGGGTGGGGGAGGATGCGTCCGTGACGCTGCCCCAGGGGCAGCGGGTGACGCTGCGCGAGATCCCGGTGGGATCTGCCGCGGTGTATGTCCCGGGGGGGCGCGCGCCGTACCCGAGTACCGCCGTGATGGGTGTGGTCACCGCGCGAGCGGCCGGGGTGATGGAGGTCGTCGTGTGCTCCCCGCCGGGCTCCAACGGGCAGATCGATCCTGTGATCCTCGGCGCCTGCCGGCTGCTGGGAGTGGAGCGCGTCTACCGAATGGGCGGCGCGCAGGCGATCGCCGCCCTGGCGTTCGGCACCGCGACGGTAGACCGTGTGGACGTGATCGTCGGGCCGGGCAATCTGTATGTGCAGGAAGCCAAGCGCGAGGTCGCGAGTGTGGTGGGCATCGATGGGTTCGCCGGCCCCAGCGATCTGATGGTGCTGCTCAGCGAGGACGCCGACGCTCACCTGGTGGCGCTGGACCTGTTGGCCCAGGCCGAGCACGGCGCCGCCAGCCTGGTGGTGGGGGTCTCGTCTTCCCGGGAGACCCTGGACTCGCTGGCTGGCCTGGTCGAGAGCCTGTCGGCCGAGCGCCCCGGAGAGGAGCCGAGAGAGGAATCTGCGCTGTGCATGCTGATCGAGGTGGCCGACGCACGCGAGGGGCTCGACCTCGCCAACGTCTTTGCCCCCGAGCACCTCCAGCTGATCGGCGCCACGCCGGAGGCGCTCGCTCCGTTGGTGCGCACCGCCGGCTGCCTGTTCGTCGGCGCGGCGGCGGCAACCGCGTTCGGGGACTACGTGGCGGGCTCCAACCACATCCTGCCCACCGCGGGGGCAGCGCGCTTCGCCTCTGGGCTCTCGCCCCGGCACTTCCACCGGCGGATGGCGGAGGTGCGGCTCGGTGAGGTGGGGGGCGAGACGGTGCGCAAACTCGCCGCCGCGGGCGCGCCGATCGCCCGTGCCGAGGGTTTCGAGTGGCACGCGCGGTCGATGGAAGCGCGAATGGGGGAGAATGACGAGCTATGAGCCGCACCGCCACGATCGAGCGCCGCACGGGAGAGACCGACATCAAGCTGACGCTGAGCCTCGACGGCAGCGGCGAAGGCACCCGCGCGACCGGGGTGGGCTTCCTCGATCACATGCTCGACCTGCTGGCCCGCCACGGGCGACTGGACCTCGACGTGCAGGTGAGCGGTGACCTGCAGACGGGCGCCCACCACACCGCCGAGGACACCGCGATCGTGCTCGGCCAGGCGCTCGACAAGGCGCTCGGCGAGCGTGCTGGGATCCACCGCTACGGCGAGGCGCTGGTGCCGATGGACGAGGCTCGCGCGAGCTGCGCGCTCGACATCTCCGGACGCCCTTACATGCTGTTCGAGGCCGACCTGCCGCCGGGCGCCACGGGCGGCTTCGAGCACGAGCTGACCGAGGAGTTCTTCCGCGCGCTCGCCAACGCGGCGAAGCTCACGCTGCACCTGCGGGTGGAGGCGGGCAGCAACGCCCACCACATGATCGAGGCGGCGTTCAAGGCGTTCGCGCGTGCGCTGCGCGGCGCCGTCGCGCTGGACCCCACCGAGACGGGCGTGCCCAGCACGAAGGGGACGCTCACCTGATGAGCCGAGACTACGAGAGGCGTCGGAGATGACGCCTCAGATCGCCGTGGTCGACTACGGGATGGGCAACCGCCGCTCGGTGGAAAAGGCGCTGGAGCGCGTGGGCGCGCGCGCGTTTGTCAGCCGCGACCATGCGCAGCTGCGGGCGGCGGACGGCCTGCTGCTCCCCGGCGTGGGTGCCTTTCCGGCGGCGATGGCGACGATCCGCGAGCTCGGCCTAGACGAGCTGCTGCGCGAGCGCGCGGCGGCGGGCACCCCGCTGTTTGGGTCGTGCATGGGGATGCAGCTGCTGTTCGAGCGCTCCGCGGAGCACGGAGGCGCCGAGGGTCTCGGGCTGCTGCGCGGCGAGGTGCGCACGCTGCGGGCGCCGGAGCTGAAGCTGCCGCACATCGGCTGGAGCGAGGTGCGGTGGCGGCGGCACACGGCGCTCGACGAGGGCCTGCCCGACCCAGCGTTCCTCTACCACGTGCACTCCTTTGTCGCGCACCCCACCGACCCCGAGGTGGTGCTGGGGACGGCGGAGTATGGGGAGGCTTTCCCCGCAGTGGTCGAACAGGGCAACATCTACGGTGCGCAGTCGCACCCCGAGAAGTCCTCGACCCACGGGTTGCGGCTGCTGGGAAACTTCGTCGGCATCTGCGCCGCCGCGGCG
>JBEKYV010000285.1:0-5172 GCA_049510515.1 Solirubrobacteraceae bacterium
CTTGCGCCAACGCCCCGACAACCAGCCACCGGCGAGTGGGCTCCACGGGATGACTCCCATTCCGAACTCGTGACAGGTGGGCAGCACGTCGGCCTCGATGCCGCGCGCGAGGATCGAGTAGGGCGGCTGCTCGCAGACGAAGCGCTGGTGCCCACGGTCGCGTGCCACCCACTGCGCCTTGACGATCTGCGCGGCCGGATAGGTGGAGGAGCCGATGTAGCGCACCTTGCCCTGAGCCACGAGATCGGTGAGCGCTCCGAGCGTCTCGTCGTGATCGGTCCACGGGTCCCAGCGATGCACCTGGTAGAGATCGATCCAGTCGGTTTGCAGGCGCTTCAGCGAGGCCTCGACCTCCTGGAAAATCCAGCGCCGCGAGTTGCCGCCCTGGTTGGGGTCATCGCCCATCGTGCCGTGAAACTTGGTCGCAAGCACGACGTTCTCGCGCCGCCCACCGCCCAGCGCCTTGCCGACGATCTGCTCTGACTCACCCCGAGAGTAGACGTCGGCGGTATCGATGAAGTTGATCCCCCCGTCCAGCGCCCGGTGGATGATGCGGATCGCCGCATCGTGGTCGGGCTCTCCCCAGGCGCCGAACATCATCGCGCCGAGGCAGAGCGAACTCACGTGAATGCCGGTGCGTCCGAGCGTTCGCTGCTCCATATGCCGCACCTTATCGTGAGCGGGCTCCGCCCCGGCGCCCGTTGGATCGCCAACTGCACCTGGGATGCGCGCAGATCGCGCTCCGCCTTCCCGACGAGCCGTCGATGGTCACTCGACCTGCGCCACGCTACCCCGACACTTCCCCCCCACCGCTGGCGCCCAGCCGGTAGGCAACCAGTTCGGGGGTCTGGCCGGAGGCCGAGGCGAGGCCGGCGGGCGCGAGCACCGTGTCACCGGACACCGCCACGCCGGTGTTGGAGCCGGCGGGCAGTTGCGCCTGCCAGGCAACTTCGCCGCTTGAGTCGTTGAACGCATACAGCGCGCCGGAGGCGATCGACAGGAACACCAGGTCGTTGACGGCGGTGGCCGCACCGAAGGCCGGCGAGGAGAGCTTCTGCACCCAGCGCACCGCCCCCGTGGCGGCATTGAGCGCCACCAGTTCGCCAGTCGATTCGGGGCCTTCGGTGTTTTCGGTCTGCGAGGTGTAGTGCACGGGGATATTGACGACCGGCACGAACACGGTCGACCCGTTGGTTGCCATCGGCGCGATCACGCCACCCAACAGTCCCGGTTCGACCGTATCGGGCATGTGGAGCTTTGAGTATTCGTGTTTCATCGCGTACAGGCCGTCGTTTTCGTGGCCGTTGTGCTGCCCCACGTTGCGCTTCCACAGAAGCTTGCCAGTGCCCTGTTCGACCGACACCACGGTGCCACCCTTGCCGGCGGTGATCACCACCGGCTTGCCTCCGGCGCTCATCAGGATCGGCGGGTCCTGCAGGTCGTGGTCGTAGAGGTCGTGCGGCGCCAGCTGGTAGTACCACTGCAGCTTGCCGGTGGCGGCGTTGAGCTTCACCAGCGAGTCGGTGTAGAGGTTGGGGCCGGGCCGGCTGGAGCCCCACGGGTACTGCGCGGTCCCGGGGAACGGCGCGGGGTTGCCCGTGCCGAAGTAAATCGCACCCTGTTCGTCGAACGCCGGCGCGTACCACACGCCCCCGCCGGAGTTGATGTTGGCGTGGCCCCACAGGTTTTCCGGCGCGGTGTCGAAGTGCCACAGCTTCCTGCCCGTGGAGGCTTCCAGCGCCCACAGGATGCCGACGCCACCGGCGCCGTAGAACTTGGAGTTGTTGCCTGGCACCGTGGCGATGTAGACGATGCCGTTGTGGTAGCCGGGCGCCATGTCGATGCCCTCGGCGGAGTTGCGCACCAGTTCGACCGACCACAGCTGCGCGCCGGTCTTCTCGTTCAGCGCAAACGCGGAGGTCGCCGTGGCCCCGTATACACGCCCACCCCCCACCGAGAGGCCGTTGGGTCCCTGGTCGGCGGATTCATAGTTCTTCGTCCACAGCACCTTCCCCGTCTGCAGCTCGATCGCCTGCACGTTTGATTCCAGATCCTGCGAGTAGATCACCCCGCCCGATACAATCGGCGTGGAGGAGTAGGCGCCATACAGGCTTTTGGCGGTGAGCGGCATGTGCCAGGCGACGCCGAGCTTGGTCACCGTCGAGCTGTCGATCGGCCCGCCCGCGAAGCGGGTGTTGGCGAGGTTGCCGTTGGGAGAACCCGAGCCGTTGAGCGAATATGTCGGCGCCGAGGAGCCTCCGCACGAGGAGAGCGCGACGCTCGCGAGTGCAAGCAGCGCGACGAGCAGGACAGCGCGTGGCGTCAGCTTGCGGGTTGTGCGGCCGCCGGGGTGCCGGGGGCCGCGGTGGTGTCTATCGGGGAAGAGTTCCATGTCGATCCATCCATTCGCTGTTGGGGATTGTCATCTGAGGTGAAAAGCCATGGGACGCGCTGCCCGATGACCGCTCCGCGGAAGCGCTTGCGCGGCCCGTACACCACCCAGGTGGTGTCCACGGGGCCGTAGTACTCCTCCACGCGCAGCAAATCGGGGTGTTCCTCGGCGTGGTGGACGTGCGTCAAACCGGCGTCATAGCGACCTTCCAGCAGGTGGCGTGCCACCACCGGCTTGGAGGGCTCGTCGATGACCGTGGGAAAACGCGCGAGGTCGAGGTAGCCGCGGGTGGCGGAGACGATCCCGAGACTGCGCGGCTCGGCGACGTCGGTGCGCACCAGCAACGACAGCGCCTTGGTGGGGTAGATGAAAGTGTCAACAACGAACACCTCCTCGTGAAAGCGCTCGGTGACGAGGTGCACCTGCACGTGCGCGGAGCACTGCACGAGAAACGTGTGGGGCTCCTCACGCACCCGGCCGACAGCGCCCAACAGGTCTTCGACGAGAACCACATCGAACTCGGTGAGACCCTGGAACTCGAGGTAGTGGAGCAGCGCGTTCTCGTGACAGGTGCCCGACGGACCGAGCGTTATGAACGTCGGGTGGGTCATCATCACGTCTCCGCTCTGGAGTGGCCGGCCGCGGCAGACGGCCCACCCCCGGCCGACGTCACCACGGCGGCGTCGGCGGCCGCGATCAGCTCGTCCTCCATCTCGCACGTAGCGCCGATCAACAGCTCGAAAAGAGCGGCGGTGAAATCCGGTGGCAGCTCGACCTCAGCCCCCTGCGCCAAATAGCGGGCGCGCACCTCGGCAACGCGCGAAGGCTGCATCATCGGGATGTGGTGGGCGTGCTTGTAGCGCGCGATCTCGCGGCACACCTCGAAGCGCTCGCCAAGCAGGCGCGCGATCTCCTCGTCGAGGACATCGAGGCGGCGGCGGAAGGGGTCGAGGCCGTTCACACCGGGGGGCCTCCGAGTAGGCCGCCGGCGAACGCATCGCTGCAGGCCGCCAGCGTGTGCAGCGAATAGCCGCCCTCCTGAATCACGCACACCGGCAGCCCAGACGCCGCCAGAAGGCGTCCGATCGGTGAGAAGATCGCCGGGGGGAGGCACCAGGAGCCGTGCGGGTCGCCGGCAACCGTGTCGTAGCCGAGCGACACCACCAGCGCGCGGCAGGACTGACCGAGCGCGTTGATCGAGCAAGCGACCGCGTCGAGGTAGATATCGGCGCCGGGAGTGCCCTCGAACTCCACCACGTGTTCGCGAGCGCTGCGCGGGCGCACCTTCAGCCCGGGCACGTTGGTCACCGGAGACGCGTGCAACGAGTGCAGGCGCACATCGCCCAACGGCGCGAGGATCGCGGCGGTGCCGTTGGGGTAGTGCAGGTCGAGGTCGAGCACCCCCACCGGCGAAACCCCGCTCTCGCGCAGCGTCCACACCGCGGCGGCGGCGGTGTTGAGGTAGCAGTAGCCGGCCAACCACCCGGGCCCGGCGTGGTGGCCGGGGGGGCGACAGAGCGCGTAGGTGAAACGCGCGCCCCCGGCGAGGCGCTGGGCCGCGGTGATCCCGGTGCGCACCGCCTCGTGGGCGGCGGCGACGAGACCGACGCGAACCGGGATGTCGATCGGCAGACCGGGCGGCGCCAGCTCGGGCAGCACAACCGGCTCGTGGGAGCTCACCTCCCGCAGCGCCTGCAGGTAGGAGGGCTGGTGCAGCGCGCTCAACGTCAGCTCCACCTGCTCAGACGATGCGTCGGCGGCTATCGCGCGCACGCCGGGGTGGCGCAGCAGCCCGCGCCGCAGCGCCGCCAAGCGGCGGTTGTCGTCGTGGCCGGGCAGCCGGCGCCCGCCTTCCAGCACCCACGGCGCCTCGTCGTGGTGGCCGAGGCGCTGCTCGACCATAAGCAGCCGGTTCACCGGCGACCCCGCCGCATCGCAAGCCGGCTCCTCCCGGCGCTTCGCAGCCGCGCGCTGCTCATGCGATCCCCCACCGCATCCGCACGCCGAGCGGGGTGAAGCCATTGGCGAGGTAGAACGCCTCGGTGGCGGCGAGTCCGGAGAAACGCTCTCCCGGCAGCCCAACCTCGACGCGCGCGAGCCCCTGCTCCCGGGCAAGCTCGCACAGCGCGGCGAGCAGCCCGGCGCCGACGCCGACACTACGCCACGAGCGGTGCACCCACAGGTCCTGGATCAACGCGTAGCGGCCCGGTACGTGCATCGCGCTCTGCCAGCTGGCGGCGAGCACGCCGACGATCGCGCCGTCTCCCTCGACGAGCAACAGCGCTCCCAGCCGCGGATCCTCGAGCAGTTCCCGTGCCGCGGTCTCCATCGCGGGGAGCGGCGGGGGCATGCTGCCGAGCTCACGCAGCAACTCTCCTACCGCGGCCGCCGCCGCCGCGACATCGCCGGTGGTGGCGTGACGGATGTGCCAGCTCGCGGACCCTGCCCCCGCCCCGGCGCCGGCCGTGATCGGAGCCGAGCCGCTCATGCCGCCGCAGCCATCGCCGGAGACGGCTCGAGCTCGACCGTGAACGCATCTGGCCCTTCGCGGCCGCAGGCAGCTCGCGCCACGGCGGCCATCGGCGCGCGGGCCTTGAGCAGGATCTCGTCGAACTCCTCCGCCGGGTCGGACTGCATCACGATCGCCCCACCCGCGCCGATCGTGGTTTTCCTGGTCCCGCCCACCCGCATCACGACAGTGCGGATCACGATCGAGAGATCGACCACGCCGTCGAGCCCGAAGTAGCCGATCGCGCCGGAGTAGACGCCGCGGGCGACCT
>JBEKYV010000286.1:0-5170 GCA_049510515.1 Solirubrobacteraceae bacterium
CAAGGCAAGGTCGAACCCCGCGCGCTGGCCTTTCTCGACCGCCTGATTAGCGACGCGGCCGCAAGCGGCATCGGCGTAATCGCGATCGCCGACAGCACCCCCTGCTGGGCCTCCTCTGCTCCGGCTCCGCTCATGCGAAAGTGTGTGTCGGGACGGTCGACCGCCGCCAACGCCTGGCCCCCGCGCCAACCCTCCTCGTATGCCGCGTTCGTCGCCTACCTCGCCGCGCGCTACGGCACGCGCCTGGCGGCGATCGAGGTGTGGAACGAGCCCGACCAGGCCAACGAAGCCTACTTCGCCGGGCCGGAAAAACCGCAGCACTACGCCGCGGTGCTGCGCGCCGCCTACCCCGCGATCAAGCAGGCCAACCCGAATGTGAAGGTGCTCGCCGGCTCGCTCGTGGGCTCCAACGGAGTCTTCCTGCGCGCGCTTTATGCCGCAGGCATCAAGGGCTACTACGACGGCTTGGCGGTGCACTTCTACACCCTCACGCTCGGCTCGCTGCGGGCGATCCACGAAACGCAGGTCGCGGCCGGCGACAACACGCCGCTGTGGCTGGACGAGTTCGGCTGGAGCAGCTGCTGGCCGCAGCAGAAGATCCAGCAGGAACAGGGGTGCGTCAGCCCGAAGGTGCAGGCCGCCAACATCACCAACCTCTACCGCTCACTGGCGCGCACGCCCTACGTCGCGGCGGCGGTGCTCTACAAGCTGCAGGACTCAGCGGGCGAAAGCTTCGGCGTGCTGAGCACCGCAGGGGCGCGCAAGCCGGCCTTCGCGGCGCTCTCCCGCGTCTTCGCCAACCCCTTCGGCAGCCCCACTCCCGTGACCCTTGAGCTCAGCCGCCACCACGGGGGCATTCTCGCCGGCGGCGAAGGCCCCGTCGGCGACTACTTGCAACTTGAAGCCTTCCAGGGCAAGGTGCTGCGCTACCGGGCGCTGTTTACGCTCAACCGCTTCAATCGCTACGCGGTCCCGCTGCCGCGTGCGCTCGGCACCAGCGGCTTGACGGTGCGCGTCTACCAGTACTGGCAGGGAAGCGGCAAAGACGCCCAGCGCAGCATCTGAGGCAGCTCTTTGGGCTTTGATGGTGCGGATGACGCGCTTGATGGTGACGGTTGGCCGCTGGGGAGGTTGACGGCGGGGACTTGGACACACCGCCCTATGACTCGGACCCACCAGCTGATACATTGGACACATGGGATCGATGCTGGCTCGATCGGCGGCGGAGGTTGGCTGCAGCGAGCGCACCCTGCGCCGGCACGTCAACGGCGGCCTGCTGCGCGGTCGCCGCGTTGTTCGCGGCCAGCTGGAACTCTCCCACGCTGAGAGCGCCTACCTGCGCGAGCACTGGGCGCTGCTCAGCAAGCTGATGACTGCGCTGCGTACCGAGCGCGAAGTGCGCCTGGCGGTACTCTTCGGCTCGACCGCCACCGGCGAGGATACCTCTGCTTCAGACGTGGACCTGCTGATCGTCCACCGCCGCCCCGTGTGGACGACCCAGGTGGACCTGCGCATCCGTCTGCGTCGGGTGTTGGGCATACCCGTGGACGTCGTCCTGCTGGAGCAGGCCGAAGCCCAGCCCGCGCTGCTCGCCGACGTCCTGCGCGAGGGGCGCGTGCTGATCGACCGTGACGATCTCTGGGGCTCCCTGCTCCAGCGCCGCGACGAGATCCTTGCAGCGGGGGCCCACGAAGACGAGCTGATCATGGCGCGGGCGCGCGCGACGCTCACAGCCGCCCGGGAACGATTGGCCCAGGCCTCGTGACAGCGAGTGGTCTCTCAAAGGGCCAGCGCCGGATCGGCGTCATCCTCCAGGAGATTCCCGATGCCCGCGAGCAGCTGCTTGCGGCGATGGAGGGGTTCGGACTGGATTTCGAAGAGGGGCGTTTCCTCACCGCGGCGTCCTCGCGCGACGCTCACGAACGCAACAGAGTGGCGGTCGTCGAGCGCCTGTTCGAGGTGCTCGTCAACTGGATGCACGAGCTGGCGGCGCGCGGACTGGAAGAGGGACAGCGCCTCGGCGTGGTCGATAAGACACCGGGTAACCCCTGGGAACGACTCGCCGCGCTCAGCGCCATCTCGCACGAATCCGCGTCGCGCCTGCAGAGGGTCAAGGAATTGCGCGACATCCTCGGCCACGCCTACCCGCCCGCCAACTGGAGGACAGTACACGAGGGCGTCCTGATGCTCGTAGACGAACTCGATCCCTATCTCGCCAGCTTCGAAGAGTGGGTCTACGAGGAGGAAATCCTCCCGTCGGCTTGAGGCCGTGCCTCAACGAGTCATGGAGGGGGCGAAGGACGGCCGGATCACTCCGTGCTGTGCAACAGCGCCCCAAACGTAAGCGCGAGGATCTTCAGGTCGAGCGCCAGCGACCAGTGGGCGATGTAGTAGTTGTCCCACTCCACCCGTTCGGCCAGCGAGGTTTGCCCGCGCAGGCCGTGCACCTGCGCCCAGCCGGTGATCCCCGACTTCACGCGGTGGCGATCACCGTAGCGGGTCACGTCCTGGCGGAACACCTCCACGAACTCCGGCCGCTCGGGGCGGGGGCCGATCACGCTCATCTCGCCCCGCAGCACGTTGAAGAACTGGGGCAACTCATCTAGTGAGGTGCGTCGCAGGAAGCGGCCGATCGGCGTGCGGCGGTCCTGCCCCTCCACCCCGCCGGGGGCCGTGTCGCCATTGAGCGTGAAGTCGAAGGTGGCCTCGCCGGCCTCGCCCGGCTCGTGCTCCTCCTCGTGCCCCACCCGCATCGAGCGGAACTTGTAGAGGTCAAACATCGTGCCGTCGCGGCCGACCCGGCGCTGGCGGAAGAGGATCGGGCCGGTCGAAGTGAGGCGCACCGCCAGCGCCGTGAGCAACAGCACAGGGGAGAGCAACAGCAGCAGCGTGGCCGCGAACACGCGGTCGAAGGCGTGCTTGAGCGCGAACTGCACGCCCTTCGGGTTGACCGTCGTGAAGGACAGCAGCGGCAGGCCGCCTACCGTGTCGTAGCCGACGCGGTTGTTGATCGTGTCGAACATCCGCGGCACCACCGATACCTCCACACCGAGCTCCTGGCAGCGCTGGATCAGGCGGCTGACGTGGGCGTCGGCGACCGAGGAGAAGGCGACGATCAGGTTGCGCGTCTGCGTCTCTCGCACAACCTCGTCGAGATCCTCAGTGCTGCCCAGCACCGGCATGTCGCGGCCACCCACCTCCGCCAGCGGGCGGGGGTCGTTGTCGAGGAAGCCCGCCGGGTAGAGGCCGTACTCGGGGTGGTCTTCCAGGCGGCGCGCCACCTGAGACCCCACCAGGCCAGCGCCGACGATCAGCACCGGCCGGCCCACGAGACGGCGGCTGCGCGCCCACCGCTGCGCCACGGCCAGCGCCGCGCGGCCCACGCCGAGCGTCGCCAGCGAGAGCAGCCACGCCGCCACCCACTCCGACTGGTTGGGGATCCGCCCGTTGGCGAGCAACCCGATCGCCGCCACCGCCATCGCCGCGACCGACACCGCGCTCACCGCGGGGAACAGCCCGTCGAGCACCAGCGCACGCAGACGGGTGCGGTAGAGCCCGCGCAGGTAGAGCGTCAGCAGCGTCAGCAGCGGCAGCGCCAGCAGCGGCGCGGCCGTGGCCGAGAGATCCAGGGTGGCGTGGATGCCACCGAGCGCGAGGACCATCGCGAGGAACAGCATCGCAAGGTCGATCGCCGGCACCAGCACGTTCCAGCCTGGCTCCTCCAGCAGCAGCTGCAGCGGCCCGTGGAAGATCCCGCTGTGGGCAGCGCGCGGTCCCGGAGCCGGCCGCGCGGCCGGGTGCCGGGTGAGCGGCAGGCTCGGTGCGGTCGTTTGCTGGGTGAGACGAGGTCCGTTCATGTGAGGGAGGGCATCCTTGTGCGTCGTGATTTGTGGTGGCGCCCCTGCCGTTTCAATCTGCATGCGAGTCGCTGCTGCCTATTCATGATGCGCACCCATACCCGACAAACGCACGGTGGCAACCGCAACGAGCGCGAGCACCCCGGCCGCCAGCACCAACGCCAACAGATCCCCGCCGGTGAACCAGGACGACCCCGCCGCGCTCACCGAGGCGGCCAGCGAAGCTTCCGAGTGCGACTGACTCGAGTACGCGCCGGTGCTCCCCGCAGATGCACCGCGGCCCCTCGACGCTCCCCCGCCACCGTGCCGGGGGGCTGCGCTCGAGCCCCTCCCGCCGGTGCTCCCGGGCGCGGCCCGCCCGCCACCGCTTGCAACCCCGCTTGCAGTTGTGGCCGAGGAGGAGGAAGAGGCAGAGGAAGAGGAAAGAGAAGAGCTGGAGGAGGGCGAGCCGCCCGGGCCACCACTCGAGCCGCCGCCAGAGCCCCCCTTGGGTCCGTTCAGCAACGTCCCACCGATGATCGCCTGGGCGCCCGCCCCGGGGCCGCCGTAGCCGCTCAGCAGTGGCCCACCGGCCAGCGCGGCGGGGGCCGGTATGGCAAATAGCGCCAGCAGCGCCAGCGTTCCGAGGAGTATGCGATTGCGTCTCATGCTTCCCAACCTTGGGGGTCCTTTCGGCGTCGAGCAACCCTATGTCGCTCTCCTTGCCTAACCCGCCGTTCGCCTCGCCACCACTACACGCCGTACTCGGGGTCCATCGCCGCCACAGCGTCGCGGCCGGCTAATCGGTCAGGTCAGTACACAAACTAGCGAACTCACAGTAGATGTCGAGCGAAAAGCTGTGTTTCTGGTCCGTAGTTTCGCTCAACATCCATTCTTATTATGAGAACTGCTGAGCGTTGCGGAGGATTGAGAGGTTGAGTTCCCCGATGTCCACCCGATGGCCGCCACGCACCGTCGCGAGCGCCGCGCGCGCGATTGGGTCGCGCGGGGCGAGGCGCACCGCGCGTTCGAGCAGCACGAGCGCTTCGCGACCAGCTACTATTCCACGAACTCGGGAGTCCACAGGTCGTGTGCGACGAGACCGGGCTCGATGGGCTGCAAGCTTTGCATTTGGCCCAGCATGTCGAGCAGCATCATGGCGGGCGTCGCCAGCGGCCCTCCCGCCTTTTGACGAGTTGGAAGTGTGCCCGCCGCAGCCGTCCCATTTCGCAATGCGGCCAAGGCTTGCGTCATATTGTTCTGCAAAGCGGCCCCGTTCGCTGTCGCGGCGCCAAACGCGATGCCCTGCTTTCCCGGCGGCAGCGAGCCGGCGG
>JBEKYV010000287.1:0-5145 GCA_049510515.1 Solirubrobacteraceae bacterium
GGGGCCAGCACCAACGAGCAGTTGAGCCCGGCCACATGGAACATCGGGCTGGCCGAAATGGAACAGGGGGGAACGGGCGCGGGAACCGCCTCGCCCGCCGCGGCCGCCTTGGCCATCGACTCGGCGGCCCGCAGATAGGTGGCCAGGCCGAAGTGGATGTTGCTCCGGTGCGAGATCATCGCGCCTTTGGGCCGACCGGTCGTCCCGCTGGTGAACTGCATGAGGAACGGATCGTCCTCATCGATGGCGACGTCGGGGAGCGCCGCTCCAGCGCGTAAAAGACGAGCATCGCCGTGACGGCAAACAGCCCGAAGAGCGTCAATCGGTCCACGGCGACCGGGATTCCAGCGCAGGCTCGGCGGCCGTCGCCCGCGCATCTCAGCGCTGCAGGGAGCGCGGATGCGGCAAATCCGCATCCGGGGAATGCCACCCGCCCTGCGCGCCCTGGGCGCACAGCAGCCCCAGGACAAAGCCCGTGATGAGGGCCGCAACCGCGACGATAACGTATGCGGCGCACCGGGTCCCCTCCACGTCCGTCCGCAGGGGGGACGCGTCGAGCGGATCGCGCTGGCCGGGCGGGAATGCAAGGGTCGGGCTCATCGGGGCGGCGTCACGGAACCGTCCTCAGCTCGGCGTGTCCGTGGTCCGCCGCGAGCGCCAGGGTGTAGCCAATGCCCTCCTCCTCGCGGATGAGGTTGCCTGCGCCGTGCTCCTCGAGCTTCCGTCGCAGCCGGAAAATGTGGACGTGGAGGTCGCGGACCTTGCTCGGCTCCCTTGCCCCCCAGACGGCGCGCACCAGGAGTCCCCGGGGGACGAGCTTGCCGGCATGGCGGGCGAGGATGTACAGCACGGCCTCCTCGGTCGCAGTTAGCCGCAGCGGGGTTCCGCTGACGGTCATTTCGCGGGTCGCCATGTCGATCCTCAGGGCGCCGCTGACGAGCAGCGGCCCGTCGCAAGCAGGCGGCTCGCAGCGAAGGAGCGCGCGCAGCCGCGCAGCCAGCTCCTCGGGGGCGAACGGCTTGGCCAGGTAGTCGTTCGCGCCGGAATCGAGGGCGCGGACGATGTCCTGCACGGCCGTCCGCGTCGAGAGGATCATAACCGGCGCCGCACTCCACTGCCTAAGCGCCCCAAGAACCGCGAAGCCGTCGCCGTCGGGCAGGTCGAGCTCGAGGATGAACGCGTCCGGCCGGCTCTCCACCCCTTCCGCCAGCCCCTCGGTCCCGCTTCGACTCCACAGGACCTTGTACCGCTCTCCCTCGAGAAGGACGCGCAGCAGGCGCCCGACGGCGGGGTCGTCGTCCACAACGAGCACTTTGGGGTGCGGCTTCAAGGGGCGGGCGCAGCTCCGGCCGGCGCCGCCTCCAACTGGCGACGCTGGCCCGAGGCCTTATCCCGACTTTTTTGCGTCGGCCGCATCCAGGGCGAGGTTCAGCAGCAGCACGTTGACCCTGGCCTCGCCGAGGAAGCCCCATTGCGGCGGCTCGACATGCTGCTCAACGAGCGCGCGCACCTTGTCCTCAGGCATGCCGCGCGCGGCCGCGACCCTGCCGACCTGGAATAGGGCCGCAGCCGGGCTGATGTGGGGATCGAGCCCGCTGGCCGAGGCGTAAACCAGGTCGGCGGGCACCGGAGCGTCGGCAGGGAGCTTGGCAGCGTCGCGCAGCGCCTTGGCGTTGCCGCGCACGTTGGTCTGGAGCTGCGCGCTAGTCGGTCCGAAGTTGCTCCCGCTGGAACCCGCGATCCCCGAAGGGCCGGTCCCGTAGGTGGCGGCCGAGGGCCGCGGCCAGAAGTACTTGGCACCCGTGAATTGCTGCGCCATCAGCTCCGAGCCGACGAGCTTGCCGTCGCGCATGACGAGGCTGCCGTTCGCCTTGTCGGGGAACGCAAGCTGTATGACAGCGGTCATCGCGAGCGGATAGAAAACTCCGCACACTACAATCCAGATTATCTTCTGCCGAAATGCCTGGGTGATGAGCTTTATCATGGTGCTTCCTTTCGGGTGTGCTGAGGCGCGGTTACGGGGCCAGGTGAAGCGCGACTAGGACGAGGTCGATAAGCTTGATGAAAAGGAAGGGGGCTAAGATGCCGCCGATCCCGTATATGAGCATGTTCTTGCGGAGGATCACCTTTGCGCCCAGCGGCTGGTACTTGACGCCGCGAAGGGCCAGCGGGATCAGCGCCACGATGATCAGCGCGTTGAAGATCACCGCGCTCAGGATCGCGCTCTGCGGCGAGTGCAGGAACATGATGTTGTAGGCCTGCAGGGGCCCATAGCCCCCCTTCTCGGTCGCGTAGAGCAGGCCGAACATCGCCGGCAGGATCGCGAAGTACTTCGACACATCGTTCGCGATGCTGAAGGTCGTCAGGGCGCCGCGGGTCATGAGCAGCTGCTTGCCGATCTCGACGACCTCGATGAGCTTCGTCGGGTTGCTGTCCAGGTCCACCATGTTTCCGGCCTCGCGCGCCGCCTGCGTGCCGGTGTTCATGGCGACCCCCACGTCGGCCTGCGCGAGCGACGGGGCGTCGTTGGTGCCGTCGCCGATCATGGCTATCAGCTTGCCGCCCTCCTGCTCCTTGCGGATGCGCGCGAGTTTGTCCTCGGGCTTGGCCTGGGCGATGAAGTCGTCCACGCCGGCCTCGGCGGCGATGGCCGCGGCCGTGAGCGGGTTGTCGCCCGTGATCATGACGGTGCGGATGCCCATCGCTCGGAGCTGCTCGAACCGCTCCTTGATACCGCCCTTCACGATGTCCTTGAGAAGGATGACGCCGAGGACGCGCTTGTTCTCGGCCACGACGAGCGGCGTCCCTCCCGAGCGCGAGATCCGCTCCACCTCCGAGCCGACGGCGTCGGGATAGGTGCCGCCCTGCGAGGCGACCCAGACCTTCACGCTCTCGGCCGCACCCTTGCGGACGCGCCGGTCGTCCAGGTCCACCCCGCTCATGCGCGTCTGCGCGGTGAACGGCACGAACGTCGCGTGCGAATCGCCCACCTCGCGGCCGCGCATGTTGAACTTATCCTTGGCGAGCGCGACGATGCTCCGCCCCTCGGGCGTCTCGTCGGCGAGCGAGGCGAGCTGCGCGGCGTCCGCCAGCGCCCGAAGCTCTACTCCGGGTGCCGGGATGAACTCTGTCGCCATGCGGTTGCCGAGCGTGATTGTCCCCGTCTTGTCGAGCAGGAGGACGTCCACGTCGCCGGCGGCCTCGACGGCGCGCCCGGAGGTCGCGAGCACGTTGCGCCTCATCAGCCGGTCTATCCCGGCGATCCCGATCGCGCTCAGCAGGCCGCCTATAGTCGTCGGGATGAGGCAGACGATGAGCGACAGGAGGACCGGAAGGGACGTGAGGACGGCGCCGCTCTGGCCCGCCGCCTTCTCGTCGTAGACGGCCATCGGCGGCAGCACGAACACGACGACGATGAAGAGCGCGGTCAGGCTGACCAGGACTATGTTGAGCGCGATCTCGTTCGGCGTGAGCTGGCGGCGGGCGCCCTCGATCATCGCGATCATCCGGTCGAGGAACGAGTTGCCTTCCTCCGCGGTGACGCGGATGACGATCCGGTCGCTCGTGACGCGGGTGCCACCGGTGACGGCGCTCCGGTCGCCGCCGCTCTCGCGCACGACGGGGGCGGATTCGCCGGTGATCGCGGACTCGTCGACGGTCGCGATGCCCGCGACGACCTCGCCGTCGGCCGCGATCAGGTCGCCGGACGTGCAGACGATGAGGTCACCTATCCTCAGCTCGCTGCTCGGCACGACCACCTCGTTGTCGTCCACCAGCTTGCGGGCGGTCGTCTTGGTCCTCATCCGGCGCAGCTCGTCGGCGTGCGCCTTTCCCCGGCCCTCGGCCATCGCCTCGGCGAAGTTCGCGAATAGGCAGGTGAACCACAGCCACAGGCAGATCTGCAGGTTGAAGCTCGAGAAATCGAAGAACAGCCAGACCGTGGTCGCGATCGATCCAAGCCACACCACGAACATGACGAGGTTCTTGATCTCGTCGCGCGGGTTCAGCTTCGCGAAGGCGCCGATGACGGCCTGGCGGACCAGGCTTGGGTAGTCGATCTTGAAGGTGGTGCTCATGGAGGGAAGGCTTCGCTGGGTCCTAGAACGCGCGGCCGGCGGTCATGAGCCCCTGCTCGAGGATCGGGCCGAGGCACAGCGCGGGGAAGAAGGTGAGGGCCGCGACGATGACGATGACCCCGGTCAGCGTCAGGCCGAAGGTCCAGCCATGCACCGGCAGCGTGCCGGCGGACGCCTCGACGGTCTTCTTCGACGCGAGGCGGCCCACGATGGCGAGCGCGGCGGCGATCGGCGCGAATCGGCCGATGATGATCCCGATGCCGAGCAGCACGTTGTAGATCGGCACGTTCGCGTTGAGCCCGGCGAAGGCGCTGCCGTTGTTGTTCGCGGCCTCGCCATAGGCGTAGAGCACCTCGCTCAGGCCGTGCGGCCCGGCGTTGTTCATGCTCGCGATGCCCGATGGGAGAAAGACGCACACCGCGGTCGGGATGAGCGCGGCGGCGTTGGGCAGGAGCACGCCTATGACCGCCCATGTCGCCTCCCATGCACCCAGCTTCTTGCCCAGGTACTCCGGGGTCCGCCCGATCATGAGCCCGGCGATGAACACCGTGATCAGGACGTGGAAAAGCATGCAGTACACGCCGCAGCCGATCCCGCCGAACATGATCTCGCCGATCAGGATGTTCCACATCGGCATGAGGCCAGCGATCGGCATCCAGCTGTCGTGCATCGAGTTCACCGAGCCGTTGTCGATCGCCGTGCACGAGACGCCCCAGAGCACGCTGTTCATCACTCCGAAGCGCTGCTCCTTGCCCTCCATGTTCGGCATGATGTTGTCGACGACCGGATTCGGCCGCATCTCGGCATACCAGGCGACGCCGAACGACGCCACGAACATGGCGAGCATCACGGCGAACAGGCACCACGCGTGGCGCTTGTTTCCGATCAGGAGGCCGAACATGTAGACCTGCGCCATCGGCACCACGATGATCGCGAGCATCTCGAGGAAGTCGGCGAGCGGCGTGGGATTCTCGTAGGGGTGGGCGCTGTTCACGCCGTACCACCCGCCGCCGTTGGTGAACAGCTGCTTGCAGGACTCGAACGACGCCACCGGGCCGAGGGGAAGCGG
>JBEKYV010000288.1:0-5119 GCA_049510515.1 Solirubrobacteraceae bacterium
CGTCGTAGTCGTCGAGGTCGAAGCCGTACAAAGGAAACGACTCAGTGAACGACCCCCTGCCAGCCATGATCTCCGCGCGCCCCCCGGAGAGCAGGTCGAGCGTGGCGAAGTCCTGAAACACCCTCACCGGGTCGGCCGAGCTGAGCACTGTGACGGCGCTGCTCAAGCGAATCTTCTGCGTGCGCGCCGCGGCGGCAGCCAGCGCGATCGGCGGTGCCGACACCGCATAGTCGGGTCGATGGTGCTCGCCGACCCCGAACACTTCCAGCCCGAGCTGGTCGGCCAGCTCGATCTCCTCCAGCAGCTCACGCAGCCGCCGCGCCGCATGGGGCGCATCTGCCCCGAGCGGCAGGTCGGCGAAGGTGGCGAGGCCCAGTTCCATTCACGCGAGGCTATCGCCACGGGCGCTCTTGCGCTCGGGGCGTGTTGCGGGCGGGTGAATCCAGGCGCCGGTTGTCAGCTTGGAGACAGCACCGTGATTCCGTACTCGCGCGCGCCGCCGGCCAGCTGCTTGTCGTAGGTCATCAGCGCGTCCAGCTCGCCAGCGTCAGCGAGCCGCACCGCGGTGGCGAGGTGGATCGCATCGAGCGTGGCGACGGTCGATGGCGTAATCGTCTCGGCCGCTGTGAGGATCTGCTCGTCCAAGGGGATCAGGACTTTCCCGGACAAGAGTTCATCCACGTGCTCCAGCATGTCCTCACGGAGCCCGAGCCGGTGTAGCTCTATGCGCAGCAAGCGACTCGAGACGTGCCGCTCGAAGCGGCCCATCTCGCGCCTGATGACTGGTGTATCGGGCTCGTTGAGCAGAACCCGTCCGAGGACACTCGTATCGAGATAGAGGGAGCTCACCGGCGGATCAGAACGGCTCGCGACGACTCTCGTCGAGAAATGCGTCAGTGGTGCCCGCGGGGTGGCTGCGCCTCGGCGGAAGGCTGTCGATGACCTCGAGCAGGTTCCTTGTAGGGATCGTCGCGCCGTACTTCTCCGCCAGCTCGAGGTAGTAGGGATCGACATCGGGGCGCGAGGGCACAAGCCGAGCGACCTCCTGACCCCGCTCCGTGACCGTCAGCGTCTCACCCTCCTTGACGCGTGCCAAGTAGCGGCTCAGGTTCTGGCGCAGCTCGCGCACCCCGACCGTCTTGGCGGCGCTGATTGGGTGCGTAGCAGCCATTGTGCGTCACAATGTAGCACATGGCTGGCCGGCTCGCGAGCTTGACCTACGACGATTCTCCGTGTCGGGCTATCGCTGCTCGATGATCTCGATCCGGTACCCGTCGGGGTCGCGTACGAAGCACAGTCGCGAGCCGCCCTCGCGGACGCTGTAGGGCGGCTTCTCGGGCTCGATGCCCTGCTCGGCCAGCCGCGCAAGCATGGCGTCGAGGTCGGAGCTGGTGATCGCGATGTGGCCGTAGCCGCTGCCGATCTCGTAGGAGTCCACGCCGAAGTTGCAGGTCAGCTCCAGGCGGGGCATGTCGCCGTCGCCGGGCTGGTTCATGAAGACGTTGATTGCCTCGTCTTTGATCGGGATGCGCCCGACCTCCTCGAACCCGAGCGCGTTGTAGAAGGCGATCGAGCGGTCGATGTCGGTGATGCGGTAGCAGGTGTGGATGAGGGGCATGGTGAGCAAGTGTACGGGGGCAACACCGACTGGTGGCGATGGCACATGGCCGGTCACGGTCAGGCGACCCACCTCCCGTCTGGCGCCGGCGGTTGGGGGCTCCCCACCTGGCAAGCCCCCGCGCGCCGCTTCGTGCAAGGATGGCGCGATGATCGTGGGATGGAGGCGGCGTGATAGTTGAGCGTGCAACGCATCCGCAGTTCCTGTCCAACACCTACCTGGTGTGCGACGGGGAGGGCGGGCCGGCGTTTTTCGTCGATGCGGGCGGGCCCGTGGGGCCGCTGATCGAGGCGGCCGAGCGCCTCGGAGTGACGCCCACGCACGTGCTGCTCACCCACCACCACTTCGACCACGTCAGCGAGGTGGGGGCGCTGCGCGAGCGCTGGCCGAAGCTCGAGGTTGTGATCCACCCGGTCGAACGGGAGCTGTTGGGGGAGGGCGTTGTGGCGACCGGCACCGTGGAGCCCGGGCAGGCGCTGCATTTCGGGACGCTCGAGGTGCGCCCGCTGCTGACGCCCGGGCACACGGCGGGGATGCTGTCGTTCGCGGTGTGCGTGCCCGATGGGCACGTGCGTCCCTCCTCGACGACCGCGCCGGGTGGGTTCACGGGCCGGGAAGGGGCCGTGTTCACTGGGGATACGCTCTTCCACGGCTCGGTCGGCGGGGTGAGGGCCCCCGGCCACACCACCTACACCGACCTGAAGGACTCGATCATGGGCACTTTGATGGAGCTGCCCCCCGAGACCGTCATCCAGCCCGGCCACGCCGACCCCACCTCGGTTGCCGAGGAGTGGGAGCACAACCCGTTCATCCGCGTGTGGCGCGGTCTCGACGGCGAGGGCTCCGAGCGCTGCACGGCCCTCGGCGAGCCCGCCACGCTGGTGCTGCTGTGCGGCGACTACGACGGCGGACACAAGGCGTGGGTGCGCTGGCCGGACGGCTCGGATGACATCGTGCCCGGCTCGCAGGTCCAGCGACTCTGAGTTGACGCCGACTGCTGCCTGGGTGGGGCAGGCCGCCGCCGCTCGCCCGTCGGGCATCGCTTGACTGGCCCATAAGATGAGAGGGTGCCCCGCGAGAAGAACGTCCCCACGTCGAGAGTGCGCCGCACGGCGACGGTGGGGAAGCTGGCGGCCACTGAGACCGTGAAGCAGTTCGGCACGCGCGCGGCCAACGTGACGCGCGGGGAGCAGGCCAGCCAGGAGGCGCTGGCGCGCCGGCAGGTCGAGACCGCCAAGCAGATCGTGTCGGTGCTGGGCACGATGAAGGGCGCGGCGATGAAGCTCGGCCAGGTGATGTCCTTCCTGGACGTCGGGCTGGTGCCCGAGGAGTACCGCGAGGAATTCCAGCAGGAGCTGGCGAAGCTGCGCGACGCGGCACCGACCGTTTCTTTCAAGCAGATGCGTAAGGTGATCGAGGCCGACCTCGAAGAGCGGATCCCCGCGGTGTTCGATTCCTTCGACGAGCAGCCGATCGCGGCGGCGTCGATCGGGCAGGTGTACCGCGCGCGGCTGCGCGATGACGGTCGCGAGGTCGCAGTGAAGGTTCAGTACCCCGGGGTCGCGTCGGCGGTGCGCGCCGACATGCAAAACCTGGACATGATCATGCGGCTGCTCAAGCGGATGACCCCGCAGCTGGACGTGCGCGCCGTGGCGCGGGAGATCCGGGAGCGGATCGGTGAGGAGCTCGACTACGAGCTGGAGGCCCAGAACCAGCGCTCGCTGGGGCGCATCTTCAAGGGTCACCCCTTCATCAAGATCCCCGACGTGGTCACCGGGCTCTCGCGCGAGCGGGTGCTCGTCACCGAGCTCGTGGAAGGGGTGGGCTTCGAGGAGCTCAAGGGCTACCCGCAGACCCAGCGCGATCGCATCGGGGAGATCGTGTTTCGCTTCTTCCTCGGCTGTCTCTACCGCCACCACCAGTTCTCCGGCGATCCCCACCCCGGCAACTTCATGCTGCTGGGCGACGGGCGGGTGGCGTTCCTCGATTTCGGCCTCTTCAAGCGCCTCGACCCGCCGCCGGTGGAGCTGGAGCTGGCGGCGCAGCGCGCGGTGATCGAGCACGACGCGCCGGCGCTGCACGGGCTGCTGGCGCAGTCGGGCTTCCTGCCCCAGCCCGAGCGCGTGGAGCCCGAGGAGCTGCTGTCGTTCATCGAGGACGGGATCGGCTGGTACACCACCGACGAGGTGTATGCGCTCACGCCGGAGATCGCCACCGAGGTGATGATCGAGAGTTCCGACCCCCGCTCCAGCCACTTCAGACACATGCGCCACCAAGACATGCGCGCCGAGCACCTCTTCGGCCGGCGCATGGAGATGCTGACGTTGGCGGTGCTCTCGCAGCTGCGCGCCACTGCCAACTGGCACCGGATCGCCCGCGAGTGGATCTACGGCGATCCGCCCGTCACCGAGCTGGGCCGCGAAGAGGCCGAGTTCTACGCCGCTACAAAACCTGAATCTGTACCAAGCTAGTGGTCCCCGGCCGCCCGGAGGGCAACCCCGCGGTGATGCCCACGCGCTGGCCTTTCTTGCACCAGCCCAGCTCCACCACGCGCTTGGCCGATTCGGCGATCAGCTCCTCGGTCGTCTCGTGGCGGTGCATCGAGGCGGCCTGCACGCCCCACATCAGCCCGCAGCGGCGCACCGTCTCGCGGCCGGGAGAGAGCGCGTAGATCGGCACCGTCGGACGGTGCGCGGACACCAGGCGGGCGGAGCGGCCGGAGAGCGTCGGCACCACCAGCGCCGCGAGGCCCAGCTCGCGCACGGCGATGCAGAGGCTGTGCGCCAGCGTGTAGGCGGGGTCGGATTCGGTGCGGCGCACGCGCGAGGCGTTCCACTCCTCATACGGCGCGATCGCCTCGGCCTGTTCTGCCACCGACGCCATCATCGCGATCGCCTCGACCGGGTAGGCGCCGACCGCGGTCTCCTGCGAGAGCATCACCGCGTCGGTGCCGTCGAGGATCGCGTTGGCCACGTCGGCGACCTCCGCGCGCGTGGGGCGCGAGGAGGTGACCATCGAGTCGAGCATCTGCGTGGCGGTGATCGACGGCCGCGCCAGCCAGCCGGCGAGGCGCAGCAGCTCCTTCTGCACGATCGGCACCCGCTCGATCGGCAGCTCGATGCCGAGATCGCCGCGCGCGACCATCACGCAGTCGGCCGCCCGCAGGATCTCCTCGGCGCGCTCAACCGCCTGGGGCTTCTCCATCTTCGCGATCAGCGGCAGTCGCGTGTGCTCGCGCACCTGCTCGATGTCCTCCGGGCGGCGCACGAACGACAGCGCGACCATGTCCACCCCGATCGACTCCCCGTGGCGCAGCAGCTCGAGATCCTCCTCCCCCACTGCCGGCAGCGTGTCGACCGGGCCGGGGATGTTGAGGCCCTGGCGCGAGGCCACGGCGCCGCCGGCCTGGACTTCGGCTTCCACCTCCTGTGCGCCGGTGCGCGTCTGGAGCACCCGCAGCCTCACCGATCCGTCCGCCAGGTAGATCACGTCTCCGGTACT
>JBEKYV010000289.1:0-6703 GCA_049510515.1 Solirubrobacteraceae bacterium
CGCGCCGTGCTCTTCGGCCACGACTGGGGCGCGCTGGTCACCTACGTCGCGGCGACGCTGGCGCCCGATCGCGTCCGTGCGATCGTCACCTCCGGGATTCCCCATCCGAGCGTGCTGCGGCGCACGCCGGCGGCGCTGTGGTCGGTGAGGCACTTCTTCGCGCTGAAGCTGCCGTGGGCGGCGCGCACCTGCAGGCGCGGCGACTTCGCCTACTTCGATCGCCTCTACCGGCGCTGGTCGCCGGGCTGGTTGGGGCCCGAGCGCGATGAGACCCTCAACCGGGCCAAGCAGGCGCTCTCCTCGCCGGCGACCCTCGACGGCGCGATCGCCTACTACCGCGCCCTCTCGCTCGGCGGCCTCGCTCCGGCGATCGCGCGCGTCCCGCCGGTGCCTGGGCTGATTATCGGCAGCGACCACTCGCTCGCCGAACGGGATCTCTTCACCCGCACCGCCGAGCGGCTCGCGCCTCCCGGCCGCGCGCTGATTCCCCCCGGCACCGGTCACTGGCCTCACCGTGAGAACGCGGCGGTGGTGATACCGGAGCTGCTTGAGTTTCTCGGGCAGCTGGGGGCGTAGCGGGCACTCCCCTCTTCGGGCACTCCCCTCTTCGGGCACTCCATCCTTCGCCACTCCACTCTTCGCCCCAACGCATCGCGGCCCCGGCCTGGGCACGGTCATCTGAACCTTCTTTTGGTGCCCTAACCAAATGAGATCGGGACTCATTCTCGTTTGGTTGGGGGCCCAAAAGAAGAACACGTCGCGCCCGGGAGGGAGTGGAGTGAACGGACAAATCCCTTGACAACATACCGACCGGTCGGTATAAGTCTGGGGACGATGGCAGCCTCCCCGAAGCTCGACCGTCGCCGCGCCGCCTCCAGGCCCCAACCTGGCGAGGCGACTTCGCGCGAGCAGCTGCTCGCGGCGGCCGCCCGCGTCTTCGCCCGTGCGGGCTACCACGGCGCGTCGATGAGCGAGATCGCCGCCGAGGCGGGGTTCTCGAAGGGAGCGCTCTACTGGAGCTTCGCGAGCAAGGAGGAGCTGTTCTTCGCGCTGCTCGACGAGCTCGACGAGCAGCTGCGCGCCCTGATGACCGCGTCGGCGACCGCGCCCTCCGACCGCAACATCAATGAGGAGATCAGCCGCGACGTCTCCGCGGTGCTGGAGGACGGGCGCAATGTCGTGCTGCTGTTCCACGAGTACTCCGCGCTCGCCGTGCGCGACCCCAAGGTCGCCGCGCGCTATGCCGAGCGCAACGCGCGACTGCGCATGGAGCTCGCCGCGTCGATGCGTTCGCGCCACGAGACCTCCGGCATTCCGATGGCGATCCCCGCGGAGCAGCTCGCGACAGCCGTGATCGCACTCGTCGACGGGCTCTCGATTCAGCAGCTCACCGAGCCCGACGCGGTTCCCCAGGACCTCTTCGGGCAGATCCTCTCCCTCATCGACGATGGCATGACCCTCCGAGCCAAGGAGTCCCAATGAGCACCGAAGCGCCCACCGCGCCGAAACCCACACCCGCCACCACGCCCGTGACCCCACCGACGTCGTCCCGCGCGACCGCGTCGACCCAGACGACAACAGCCCCACCCCCCCTCCCCACCCACCGTGCGTCCCGCTGGCGCGACGTCCCGCCGCGCGAACCGCAGGATCCTCCCGTCCTCGCCGAACACGACCTGCTCGCGCGCTGCCGGCGCAAGTACGGCGACATCTTCTCGCTGCGGATCTGGCCGGTGGGCTTTCTCGTCGTGATCGCCGACCCCGCGGAGATCAAGCGCGTGTTCACGAGCGATCCCGACCAGCTGCGCGCGGGCGAGGGCAACGTCGTGATGCAGGCCGTCGCGGGGCCCGAGTCGGTGCTGCTGCTCGACGGCAAGCGCCACCTCAACCGCCGCAAGCTGATGCTGCCCCCGTTCCACGGCGAGCGCATGGGCGTCTACGCCGACCTGATCGGCGAAATCGCCGACGAGGAGATCGCGCGCTGGCCGCTCGGCGAGCCGTTCTCCGCGCACACCTCGATGCAGAGGATCACGCTGCGCGTGATCCTGCGCGCGGTGCTCGGCATCGAAGACGCCACTCGCGGGGCAGAGCTCGAGCGGCTGCTGCCGAAGCTTCTGAACTCGCCCGCACTGCTGTGGCCGTTCCTACAGCGCGACATGGGCGCCCGCAGCCCCTGGCGGCGTTTCACAGCGCTGCGCGAGCGCGTCGACGCGATCCTCTTCGACGAGATCGCCCGCAAGCGCGCCGACCCCGACCTCGCCGAGCACGAGGACATCCTCTCGATGCTGGTGCAGGCGCGCGACGAGCACGACGAAGCGATGAGCGACGAGGAGCTGCGCGACCAGCTCGTCACGCTGCTGCTCGCCGGCCACGAGACGACGGCCACCGGACTGGCGTGGATCTTCGAGCGCGTGCTGCGCACGCCGGAGGTCCATGCGCGCCTGCGCGCCGCGGTCGCCGAGGACGACGACCGGTATCTGGAGTGCCTCATCAAGGAGGGCCTGCGGCTGCGCCCCGTGGTGCCGCTGGTCGCGCGGCAGGTCAACGCGCCGTTCCCGATCGGCGACTACACGGTGCCGACGGGCACACTCCTGACCTGCTCGATGATCCTCACGCACAGCCGGCCCGACCTCTACCCCGACCCCGGCGCCTTCCGCCCCGAGCGCTTCATGGAAGACACGCCCGACACCTACACCTGGCTCCCCTTCGGCGGCGGCACCCGCCGCTGCATCGGCGCGGCCTTCGCGACGCTCGAGATGAAGGTGATCCTGCGCCACGTCTTCGCCCAGTGCGCGCTTGAGGCTCCTGACGCACGGCCGGAGCGCCCGCGCCGGCGCTTTGTCACCTATCCACCCAACCGCGGGGCGAAAGTGGTGCTCCGCCGGAGGGCTGCGTGATATTCGCCTCCCGTCAACCTTCTCCCTGTCCTCCACCAGTTCGCGCGCGCCGACGGGCAGCGGACTCGGCGGCCGCTACTCGACGAGCTGGAAGCCCTCTATCTATCTAGCGGTGGCGCTTGGGCGCGGTGAAGCTCAGCGTCTGGCCCTGCACGGAAACGGTCTTGCCCGTGCTCGTCTGCGTGAGTATGAGCTTGACGTGAAGCTTGTGCTCGCGTTTGAGCAGTGCCTGTCCGGTGCCGTTGAGCGTCACGCTCACGGTCTTTGACTGCCCTCCGCTGAGCGTGACCGAGGCGTGACCGATTGTGACGGTCTTCTTCTTTGTCTTGGATACGGCCGCGACGGCGATCAGCCTACCCGAGCGCAGCGTCTCCACGACCGACAACGTCAGTGTCTCCATGCATGCGCTCGTCGATGCGCCCGCGCACGCGACCGTGAGCGACGCCGCATTGCCCTTTGTCGTGAATGCCGCGCAGGCGCGGGCCGGCGGGACCTTGGTTGGTACGTTCGGGAACACCATGGGCGCGCTTGTGAAGATACCCGAGCGCGAGCTCTCGCGTCCGCTTCGATGACCACGACGTCGCCGCATTCGCCGCAATCTTCTGCGACGCGCTGCTCAATGAGCGGGATGCCAGTATGGCGCTCACCTAACTCAGACAACTGAGGCGAGCGCGCGGCTACGCTTGGAGCAACGGCCATTTAGCTATCAATGACACCGAGGGCTCAAGGCAGGCAATCCCCGCCCGATATTCTATTGAATGGTTATTTCCTGGAGAACCGACCCTTGCTCAAAGGCCCGCCGATACTTTTGTGGCGTGTTCGCGCTGGTTGCCTGTATGTTGGGGCTTGCCGGAGCGCTGTCTGCGACTCCCGGCGTCGCGACGGGCCAGTCGGCGTCTGCTCGATCCTGCCACCAGGTCGCATTTACAGGGCGCGTCAGACCAAGCCGGCCTTTGTGCCCGAGGCGAGCACGAGGAACTTTGGGGCCGCGGGGACACACGGGCGTCCGCGGTCCGGCGGGTCTCACGGGGCTACCCGGACCGGGCGGGCCAGCAGGCCCGCATGGGCTCATGGGAGCCCCGGGGCCTACGGGGCAGACTGGGCCGGCAGGCGCGGCGGGGGTCCCGGGACTACCCGGCCCCGCGGGCACGGCGGGATCTACGGGGGCCGGTGGAGCGCCAGGTGCAACAGGACCCGCCGGCGCCGCCGGATTCACGGGACTACCCGGACCGGCCGGCGCAACAGGATCTACGGGCGCCAGCGGAACCCCCGGAGCGACAGGCCCTGTGGGCTCGACAGGGTCGACGGGCGCCGGTGGAGCCCCAGGACCTGCCGGCGCGACGGGATTGGCGGGCCCAGCGGGACTGATGGGCCTCACCGGGTCCGAAGGATCAGCGGGACTCAAGGGCGCAAGGGGTGTCGAAGGGAGTGTGGGGCCAGCCGGCGCAAAGGGCGAAACAGGCTCAGCGGGAGCCTCGGGTTCAGCCGGGACCACCGGCGCAACGGGTGCCGCGGGGCCAGCTGGTCCTGAAGGCCCATCTGGGTCCTCGGCGTATGCTGAGTTCTATGCCGTCATGCCTCCGGATAACAAGGTGACGGTGGCGGCGGGCGCCTCGGTCCTGTTTCCCCGCGATGGCCCGGCCGCGGGCGGCATCCTCAGGCTCGACACGGCCGAATTCGTGCTTCCGAGCGTGGCCACGTACAGCGTGAATTTCTCGGTGTCCGTTACCGAGGCAGGCCAGCTGGTGATCGCTCTCGATTCCGGGAGTGGCATGGTCGAACTGCCCTACACGGTGTATGGGCGGGCGACCGGGACAAGCCAGATTGCCGGCGACGCGCTCGTCACGACCACAGCCGCGAACTCGAAGGTCGAGCTTCGCAACCCGGCGGGGAACACGCCGGCGCTCACGATCACACCGCTCGCGGGTGGTGCGCAGCCCGCGGTCGCTTCGATAGTGATCCAGCAGCTGGGCTGATCAGCGACGGTGAACCAGTTCTTCGTCGCGGATTTCCTCGCTGCCGTATTGCAGCGTGACCGCCCGGCACTCGGGGACGGAGTTGAAGTTGGGGCTCGTTGAATCGAGGAATGGGTAGGTGATCGATGATGGATTCGTCTGTCCGCTGTCGAGATGCCCGAAGAGGTGCCCCACCTCGTGTGTCATCGCGTCGCAGAACCACTGGAAGAATTCGTCGTCCTGATGCCAGTTCGGCCATAGCGAGGCGTTGATCGTGATCGTGCAGCTCTGCACGTCGGTCCACATCTCGACGACGGAGTTTGCCGGTTCGGGGCTGGTCACGGTTTCGTAGTCGGAGGTCGGGAGCTGCTTGGAGCTCGTCACGATTGTGGGTGTGCCGCATCCGGGGACGCCATGCCAGTACCGCTCGGCGAGCTTCAGCGAAAGCGCGACGGGATTGGTGGTGGTGCGTTGTATCGGCTTGTGAGCTTTGGCCGTTGCATTCGCCCGCCTGCGCACCGTGCGCGCAGCCGCGGCATGTGGCTGGTGAGAGCGGCCGGCGTGAGCGTCGGCGGACGCGGGCAGCAGCAGCGTTGCGAGGATCACCGGGAGCAGGAGACGGGCCATGTCTCACATGCTGAGGCCGGTGGGCCGCCCTGCTCCTCCTCCCGCAGGGGTGATCTTGGGGGGAGTGGCGGGTGAGCATCGGGTGAGGCGGCGCTCACCCTTGCGCTCCCTACTGCCGATGAGGACACAGGCGCTGACCCACGCCTGGGTCGCCCATGCCGCCGCACACCCCTATCACCGTAGTTATCGCCCACTTCGACGATCTGTTCGCCGGAGGATTACGCGAGCTGATCGAGCGCGATCCGAGTCTCGCGATCGTCGCCGCCGACGTCGAGCTCAGGCGGATCGCAGTGGTGTTGCGCGCTCATCACCCAGACGTGGCGATCCTGGACGCCGGCGCCTTGGGAAAGCTGGCCGATGTCAGGGAGCTCAGCGCCGGCAACCCCGGGACTCGACTCGTCCTGTTCGGTAGCGACCCTGCGCGGGTCGAGTGCGCGCAGGTGCTCGCATTCGGAGCGAGCGCCTACCTCGGTAGGGATACCCAGTCGCGTGATGTCATCAACGCGATCCATCTCGCCTCGAGGGGGCTTCAGGTGATTCCGCTTACACAAGCGGGCTCGGGCGGCGGACGGGTTGCAAGCGGAGGGCTGCTGAGCAGGCGTGAGGCCGAGGTGCTGCCGCTGCTGCAAAAGGGCCACTCCAACGCGCAAATCGCACTTGAGCTGCAGGTGGGCGTGGAGACGGTTCGCACTCACGCGCGCAACATCTACCGCAAGCTCGGTGTCTCCTCGCGCCGCGATCTCGCCGAGCCGGCAGCCATGCGTCCGGTTGCTACCGACGAGCTAACGCTGAGGCGGCGAGCTGCCGGTTTACACAATAGGTCGAAGAGACCGGGGAGCCATTCCCCTTCTATCGCGGCGCTTTGACGCCGCAGCGAGGAGACGCCGATGAACCATGGCGTCCCACCGAAGTTCCCGTCGCCCTCCAGCGACTCGCCGGCCGTGAGCCGGCACTCGTCCCTCCGAGCCGGCCGCAGGACGTTCCGCGCAGGGCTTCTCTTGCTCGGCACGCTGTCCACTCTGCTGTTCGCCGGCAACGCTCTGGGTGCCACCGCGACCGTGGGCCTTGGCAAAGCCGCCAGCTTCTCGGTGCTGGGCGGCTCGACTGTCACCAACACGGGCCCGACGACGATGTTCGGCGATTTGGGGCTCGCTCCCGGCTCGTCGGTGACCGGCGCTCCGCACGTGCTCGGCCAGACGCATATCGACGATGCGGTCGCAACCGAAG
>JBEKYV010000029.1:0-15428 GCA_049510515.1 Solirubrobacteraceae bacterium
CGGCCGGCTGGTGATCCGCACCAGCAGCCAGGTGCCGTAGGCGGGTGCAGGTGCCGTGTCTGGCTCGCCGAGCGTGACCAGCTCGGTGTAGCGGTCCTCGATCTCAGGTAGATGCGGGCGTGTCAGATCGTGCTCAATCGAAGACCGGGCCGCCGCCTGTGCGCGTTGCAACGCGGCTTCCATCCTGTTGTGCTCCTCGACTGTCGAGGCGACCAACAGACGTATTGCTGATCCGATGCTTCCGTCCGCGTACATCGCCAAACAAGGTAGCTGCTTCGCCTGGTTCGCGCCGACCGGTCGGCGCCGGTGGGTTCATGGAGGAACTGGTCAGCACGTACGGAGTGAGCCATGTCTACCAGGTAGGTTGGAAAGACAAATCGGGGGTCTGCCGTTGGAGGCGTTTACCCCGCCGCTAATGCCTCCTACCCCGCCGCTAATCGGTCGCGCGGATTCTGCGAATCTGGCTTGGTGAGGCGGGAAACGGTATCAGCGGCGGGGTAGGAGGCCGTTGGTGGCGTAGTCCGCCGCTAATAGGCCTCGGCGAGATGGTGCGGGGAAGGGAAAAGTCCAGTAACGGCGGGGCTTCGGGGCTGATTAGCGGCGGGGTAGGACACGGTGAGGGATATAGGTCGGGACCGAGAGGTCTTTTCCTCTCTCTGGTGTCGGTGGTTCCTGGCGGCCTGCGGTTCCCTCTGCTGACCCTCCTGTGGGGGAGGGTGGTGATCCCGGTGGTTCTGGTGGCTGCTCCCAGGGTCCTCAGCATCCTCTCCCCTTGTTCACTGCGCGTCTCTGGTGGCTGCGGGGTGGCTGTCCAGTGGTCGTGGTTGGTGGGAGCGCACTACACCCCGCTGTTACGGTCCCGATCCTCTTTTCAAGTCATGACCCTCGCGTCTGGCTCCCCCGCATGTCGGGGCTCGCATCACCCGGGTAGCTCATAGCCTCAAGCGCGACCGCCAGGCCCTTTTGCGTCCGTCTCCTTCGTGGTCCCGGCCGTCTGGCTCTCAGCGCACCACGCCCCGTCAGGCCATCTCGCGACTCGTGGCCTTCACGTCCCCTTGGTGCAGTGATTCACCCCTAGTTGTGCCATTCAACACAAGCCATCAATGCGTCTCGCGACACCGCGTCGCGTACCCGAACAACCCGAAGGGAGCAGTCGATGTCATCTCTACCCAACGACCCGGCCGCCGGCAGGCAGGTCGCGGTCACAGTCACCACGATCCGCGTCGAGCAGGAGGACGGGGTACGCCAGAGCACCGCCCGCGGCGACTTCGATCGCGCTGTCCGTGAAGCGCTGAGCGCCCGGCTCGCACCGTGGGCGGTCGACCAGGTTCTCGGGAGTGTGCTCGAACGCCGCCCGCGGGCCGGGCTCGCGATCGAGTACGAGGGGTCCTTCAGCGCCGAGCGGCATCTACGGATCACCGTCCAGCCCACCGAGGCGACCGAGGACTCACCACCATGCAGGCCCAGGCGTATCCCCGGCCTGTTCCTGCCCCGCCCATCCGAAACGATCCCGGTGCACACCGGGGGAGACCCATCATGACCGTGTCCTTGGGGAGCCCACCGCGGCGTCTGCAGCGCGAGGTCGTGCAGCAGCGCTACTTCTCGCAGGCCCTTCGCCTTGCGCTCACCGGTCACGACCAGCGCTCGATGGCAGAGCTGGCGCAGGAGCTGCGCATCATCGCAGCGAACGCGTTCATCGCCGTGAGTGACGCGAGGAGCCGCGCTGTGGACGGCGACTGGCACGAGGCCGCCAGGGTCGCAGCGATCCAGTCTCTTGCCGCCGCGACCGGTGCGTCGCTGCTGGACCGTGCGGGTACCGCGCTGCTCCTCGGCGAGCAGCAGCGCGTGAGGTTCGTCGCACAGACCAAGCACGCCGTCGACGGCGCGCACCGGCACACCGTCGGCTAGCAGCCTGCCGCTTCCAGTTCGAGGTTCGCTCACCAACGGGCCTCTGCATCGCACCACACCTTCGGGTCGCCTGAGTAGCGCGGCCCCGAGAACCCCTGTCCGAAAGCGGGCGGGCTCACATTCCCCCTAACCAGAAAGGCAGACTCAGATGACGACCACAGTGGACATCCGCACGACTGACCAGCACGGACGGCTGGTACTCATCTATCACGGTATGGCGGCGGGTATTGAGGCGGCGCTGCGCGTCGTCGACTGCAACGCGCCTGCCCCCGTGAACCCTCACGTGCGCCGCCGTATCCGACGCCAGCAAGGCGGGCAGCTCCAGATCGGCCAGGTGAACGCTGAGATCGGCGTGTACGCCTGAGCAGCCCGTCATACCCCCAGGCTCGATCACCCCCTGAAAACTCGACCCTCGACCAGGAACCTACACCGAAGCCTGCGATCACTGCAACACCGGCGCCACGCAGGGTGAGAGCAGGCTCTCAGTGCCCGGGCTCTGTGGGTGTTCCGGGAGGCATTCCCCAGGATGGTGCGGGGACGTCAGCCGCGCCCGTGAGCGGGCGTCAGCCCGCGCCGGGGGCGGCGGCCGGATTTTTTTTACCGTCGTCGGCCGTGGTTGTTCTCGCGTGCTGTGCCTATTCCCGTGCCCGGTGTGAGCCGTGCGGGGGGTGGCTAATCGATTCCCGTGTGGAGCGGGAAGAAAGGATTCCTCTGATGCGTAGGCGATTCGCGTTGATGGTGATCGGGCTTGTCCTGGTCGCAGATGTCAGTCGCAGTGAACACGGTGTGCTGGTTGGCTTGTTCGCTTTGCCCGCGGCGCTTGTGTTGTACCCGTTCGCGGGGCTGGTGGTCGTGGCGATCCTCGCCGCACCGTTTGTGTACGGGCTCAGCCTTTGGCTTTTGTGGCGGTGGATGCGTGATGGGGAGTTCCCTGGGTGGGCTGGCCGTGCGCTGCGTTGGTTGCGTGCCCGGCGCCCGTGGGGGTACCGGCTGCGCGTGGAGAAGGTGCAGCCGCGCCAGACGCCGGCGGCTCAGCAGCCAGAGGCGCAGGACATACCCGGCGCTTCGCAGGCTGCTGGCAGTGCTGAGCCCACGGGTGGGTGAGCAGCGAGCGGCCGAGCCGGCCTCGGGGTTAGGCAGCGGCTGGCGGCGCGTGCAGATCTGCCGGGGGTGAATCGCTTCCTGGCTCGACATGTAACTGACCGATGGAGGTGCTTATGACCTTGTTGACTACAACACAACCGCCGTCCCCTTCGCGGGGATTGGGCGTAGGGCTGAGCGCTCGCGAGGAGCTGCAGCTTGAGCTGCTCGAGGAGCTGCCGGCGCGCTTGGAGCCCGAAGCGCTCGCGGCGATCGTCAGCCTGCACGAGCAGGGCGAGACGCTGGGAGAGATCAGCGAGCGTGTGAGTTTGAGTGTGGTCGTTGTCGCGCTCGAACTTCGCCGCGAGCTGCAACGCCGCGCGCGGCAGGCGGAGCCTGAGACCCCAGGGCAGGAGGCGTCGCTGTCGCGTTTGACGCGGCGCGAGTGGAACAAGCTCGCGCGAGGCAGCCACGTCCCCAACCAGCCTGTTCGTGAGATGCTCGCGACGGCGCTGCGGTCGCGTCCGTGGCTCAGCGAGCGATCCGTGCTAGCGGACGCGCAGATCCGCGATCTCACGCAAGGCAGACGGCTGCTCGGCGTCACGCCCTATGCAGGGTCCACGCGTGCGACCCAGACCATCAGTTGTGAGAGGGGCGGCCAGTATCGCTCGTGCGCTCGGCCGCGAGCCGAGGGAGGTGCCAGGCCTATGACACCGTCGTCGAAGAGCACCAGCCCGCCGGGGAGCGCGCTCGGTATCCCATACACCGCGCTTGACGGGGCGAAGCGTCAGGCGCTGATCGCGCTCGACGCGACCGGGGTGTGGTTCGTCTACGACACACCCTTTGTGACCCGTGGGGTGAAAACAGGGCTTGTCGTGGATCGTCTGGATGGTGCCGGGGAAGGTCTCCCGGAGGCGGTCGCGCTCGCGGTGGAGTATGTCGCCGACCAGTGCGCATACACGCGCGGGGAGCGTCTTGAGAGCCCGCTCCCCAGGGAAACCGAGGAGCGTCTGGTGAAGATCCGCCGCGACGCCAAACGTGCCGCACAGGCCGCGGCAGGCGACGCCAAGACGCTCGCGGAGCCCGACTGGTTTCAGCGGGCCGGGGGGGAAGTGACAGCACGAGCCGCTGGGGGTCTGGCGGCGATCGCGGCATAAACCGACGACCGGGGAGCAACCATGACAACAGCATTCGCTGAGAATCTCCACAAGCGCCCCGCGGCCGAGGGCGAGCCGATGCTCGCTATCACGATCGTGCGCTGCGATGGCAGCGAGGAGAGCACCGAGCTGTCAGCGAGCGGGCATCGCGCGCTTCACCTGGAGTTCCTTCACGCCGCTACCACGGGATATGTGGAGATCGCGGCTGGTGCCCGCGCGAGCGACGGCGAGCTGAAGATCCGTACCCGCAGCGACCGCGATCACTTCCTGCCCGGCGGCGGCCGCGGCGGCCCGTCGTGGCGTAACCCGCTATTGGGGCTCGCTGCGATGCACGACCAGGCGGAGGAAGAGGTCTTCGTCGGTGTCGCGCCGCGTGTCGTACGCAAAGCCGAAAAGGAGGATGTGCGGTGGACGCGATGCTTGTGGATGGACATCGACCCGCCTGGTTACGAGCAGGACATCGACCGGCTCCTCGCGCGACGTCCAGCGCACCTTGAGATCGCGACCGCCGGCGGGGCGAGTGACAGCAGAAACGACGGGCATCGTCATCTCATCTGGCTGCTCAGTCGCCCACAGGTCGCGCGGACTGTCATCGACCGCGATACCGGGCGAGAGCACCTCAACGCGCGGGAGCTGACACAGAGGACTGGCAAGAAAGGCAGGCCGCGGATCATTGGGTACCGCGACCTGAAGACCGGCCGGGCGATCACCAACAGCAAGGTCGTTGATTGGATCGAGCGGTGGAACCTGCGTCTCATCCATCACCTCGGTGAGACTTGCCAGGACGCCAAGAAAGTCTACATCGCCGACCGTAAGTGCCGCGAGCGTGCCCGCGTGCTGCGCCTGGCGGGCACACGCAACATGAAGACCGGACGGCACGCCCGGATCGTCCGCGTCGACCATCATCTCGCGCCCTATGACATCCAGGCGTTGATCGGTGGGCTACCCGACCCGCCGAATGCCCGGCCGATACGCCGCCGCGACCTGAGGAGCAGAAACCCCGACCCGTACCGGCTGATCCCGGCCGCCGTCTACTTCCCGCTGCTCGCAGGTATCGAGCTGCCCGCCAGCGGCAACATCCATTGTCCCTCGCCAGCGCACCCGGACCGTAAGGCGTCCTGCAGCGTCAGCGAGTACGTATTCAACTGCCATAGCTCTCACTGCGAAGCACAGGGAACGATCTATGACCTGTGGGCGCTGAGGACTCGCGGTATCTGCGGCGACGCGCTATCCGCCAACAAAACATTGTTTCACATCGTCGCTACCGAAGTCCGCGAACGATGCCGTCACCTCGTGTAACACGCCGCAACCCAGCCGCCGCGTAAAGCGCGAAAGCCCCGGTTGTGTGCGTGTTCACCTTGGGTCGCGCCATTGCTGGTCCGGCCCTCTTGATTGAACACCATTCCCCATCCAACAAGTGAAAGGCAGGTAACCATGATCGCCTATGGACAGGCAAGCCCCGATCCTGATGCCGAGCAACTGCTATGCAGTGGTAGAGAACTGGAGCAGGCCGGGTTCAGCATCGGCTACCACCACGAGATGCCGATCCTCGACAGCCAACGCTTCCGTGAGGAGGACGATCCGCTTGGCGCCGAAGCGGATGCGTTGCTCGCCGAAGCCGACCTCGAGAGCCCAGAGATATGCGCTCGCGCGATGCAGGCCGTGCAACGGGAGATGGACTGCGAACGCGAGCGGCTCTCACCCCAAGATCCCAGCCGGGATGCGGTGCGACCGTGACGTTCACCGGGTCTGAGATCGAGCAAGAGACGACGCTTGTACGTTTGGATGGGCGTCGTCTGCTGGACAGCGAAGGAGCGACCCTCGTGGAGCTTGCCGATGACGGCAACTGGTACACCAGCGACGGGGTGCCATGTAGCGCGCTTGGGCTCCCCGCCCTGCGGGTCAAGCCGCGGGTGTCTGACGTCGCGCAGCAGGCCGCGGATAAAGCGTGGATGGACTCTACGCATGAGGCGCTTCAGTGCCTGGCAAGCACCCAGCCGGAGATTACCGGCGATGACGTGTGGGCGGCGATAACGATGCCACCGCGCGAGAGCCGGATGATTGGCAACGCGCTCACGCGCGCCCGCGCGAAAGGGCTTATCGAGCGAACCGACAAGCACCGCCCATCCACGCGCCCCGAGAACCATTCGCGTCCTGTGCGCGTCTGGAAGTCGCTGCTCTACAGCCAGCGGCGACCCTAAGCACGCCACACCCCCCGCCTGTTGATGTCTCTTTTGCGACATCGCGGGGTGGGGCCTCCACCGTTGCACGGTGCGCCCGTGCGACCTGAATAAAGGAACCCGTTATGAGCAAATCAAGCACGCTAGGAGCCACGAGCGAGTTCAGTGTCCTGCTGATCCCGTTCGACCTGGCGCAGGAGATGACCCGCAGCAGCATTGAAAAGGGGGATCTTCAGGCCTTCGCTCGGGTGATCCCTTACCGGCGGGACACCACGATCCAGGGGCGTGTTCCTGGGGGGACGCCCAATCGATTGGAGCGCAACCCGCGTGCCACGCGACTCCTCGCGGCGAGCCTCAAACCCGGTGAGTGGCTCGGTGGCCTCGCCGTGATCCTCAGCGTCAACCCGAGCACAGGCGAGTGCAGTGATCTACCGGCGGGCTTCGAGGACACGATCGACCTCACCAGTGGGCTGCCGAACCCCACTGGTGAACGCCACGCCCCCCGGGCGATCACCTACGAGTGGAGTGTCTCAAGCGACACCGGGGCAGAGGGGCTCGTGGTACTGCGGATCACTGGAAAGTCCGCAGGGCTCGATATCGACGAGGGCCGGTGTCTACCAAGCCGCTACGAGGCTGAGCTCGCCAACCACATTTGGGTCCCGTCGCCCAACGACGGAAGCGTTGGTGAGATTCCGTTCACCGGGCTTCGGATCTGCTGGGAGCAGACACCACGGTTCTCTGAAACAGGCATGGAGGCCTTCGCTGGCGTCGCGCTTGAGCGGCTGCGCGGCCTCTACCTCGCCGGAGACACTCGCCTCTCGCCGTACTTCTACAACAGTGAAGGCAGGATCGGCAGCGTCCGCCGGCGATTGCGGTGCTTGCATGAGCTTCTCGCTCGACGCGCGTACACCGATTGGGGCCGAAGCTACGTGGAGGAGGATCTCGCGCGAGACCCTGACGCCCCCGGCGCGTGGTGTCCGCGCTTTGCGGGCATCGTTGAGGAGTCTGGCGATGAGGCGGTCCTGCTCGCCGAGACCGAAGCGCAGCTCGCAGCGGATATGGCCGACTTGCTCAACAGCGAGATCCCGATACGACCGGTCGAACTGGTCGACCTCGACACCGAACGCCACCGCGCAGCCGTATACGAGGCGACAGTCCGATTCGCGCCCCTCAGCGCGGACGCGACGCCGGCCGCACTGACACGCAGCTGACCAGGCCCTTCTCGCGCAACGCGCGATCTATCCCCGGCAGAACTGCGGCCTGGGCCAGCGGCACACCGCCGGCTCCTGGGAGCCCCTGGCATCACGGCACGCCGACGCATGTAAACCCGCGTCGCGCTTCACCGCCGCGAGCGACGCAGAGGAGACATCTCGCTTCTGCCCGGCGATACCGGCGAGCCGGGGAGCAGCACAAAGCACGCGCCACGGGCGAGGTCCGTACGCGCGTGAACCATCAAGTGAAAGAGAGAAGATGCGATGACGAAGACCGATGACATTGGGCGCGCTGAGATCGCGCGAATTCTTTACGGTGCGTGGCCGTGCTATGCACACTATCTGGACCCCGAGGACCATAGGCTGCTGTGCAGCCACCCACGGAGTGAGGCGCTCAGCGAACTGCTGGAGGTGTTGCAGTCGATCAAGGCGACCCCGGTGATCCGCAGGCAGCCTACCGGCTCTCCGGCGAGTATCACCGATGAGGTCGCGCTCGGGCACGAGCGTCACCCTGCGTGTTTGGCGCTGGCGGTCGCCTTGACACGCTCCATACCAGCCGTCGCGCGCGCGGTCGCCGACGGCAGCTTTCAGTACCCCTCTCGCCGGACGAACTCACAGGGTCTACGGGCCGCTATAGCGGCTGCATACAGTGCGTACGACGCGCAGGATCTTCGGCATGACCCGGTTCATCACCGCCTTGCGGTTGCGGCACTCACTCGCCCGCAGGATGACCCCATCGAGGTCAGCTCAACCTGGCAGTACATGGTGCGACTCACACCAGAGCACGAGCCGGGCCGTGTTGAGAACGCCCTCGACTACATGCCGATGCGGTGCTTCAGCGACCTACAGACGGCGATTCGCGGCGCGACCGAGCAGTGTATGTGGGAGTGTGTGAGCGTCGGTGAGGCAGATCTCCTGCAGAGCGCGCCCTACAAGCGAATCATGCGCAAGATCACGGCATTCAGCGGGTCAAGCGGACGGTGGCGGCTCCCGCAAACCGGCGCGACACTTCACATCACCAGCCGCAGTGCCTTCCCGGCGGGTATCGAGCCTCTGCGCAGCATAATCGGCCGGGAACCGTTCGCGTTGGACCGCCGATGCTTGGCTGAGAGCCTCGGTGTTCGTGACGAGGACCATGAAGAGAGTGGTCTTGAGCGGTTCGGTGAGACACCGGCAGAGCAAATCGCGGGCGCCATCGATCACGCCGAGCGAAGCGGCGCACTTGTGATCCCCGACGGTGTGGAGCTCATCACGATGAAGCTGGCGCCCGAGGCGAGATATGTGAGTCTCGCGTTGCGCGAGACCTACGAGGTGTGGGAGCGAGACTTCGCGGTACGCGCCGCGGCAGGCCTGCCGCTAGAGCGGCAGCTAACCACGTGGAGTATCGACCCCAGCGAAGCCGAGGATGTCAGAACATACGGTGATCTGTGCCACGGTTTGGAAGAGGTATGCCGGTACGCAAACGAGCTGATGCCCTCACTGAGGGCTCTGCTCGACGGTGAGCAGCGGCTACTTGACCTCGTGACCAAACCGCTGCTCATCCTGACCTACCACCCTGACGGCTGGTTCACCACCTCCCCCTCCGGTGTGGAGGAACTCACCGAAGAAGACCCGCGGCGGATCATCGACTCGTGGCCCGGCCTGCTCGAAGTCTTGGAGCGCGGCGACAGTCGAGCAGAGTCGATCGGCAGGGGCGAAGTCCGCGCGTATCACCTCAAGCCCGAAGGCGAGAGTCACCTCGCGCGCCAGCTCGTGGAGGCCCGCGCGCTGGTCCTGGAATCCGGCGACCGAGACGCTGCTGGCGTCCCGGAGCCCGCAGGCGGCCTTCACTCCTACATCGCCTAACCCCACGGGGCTCAGGCGACAGCCGTTACCCCCCGGCGGGCGCGTACGGCATCTCACCAGTTCAACCGAGAAGGCCCGTCCCGGCAGCGAGGGGCCGGGCCTTGCTCGCCTCCAGGGAGAACCAGCGCCCGAGGCGAGCCCGTTAGCAAATCAACACAAGGAGGAAGATCATGCGCGCCCATGCGCACACTTTCATCACAGAAGGATTGAGCCTGCGGGCAGCCACCGTCGAGGTGGACGTCCGCCGAGGACTCCCCGCGTTCACGATCGTTGGTCTCGGAGAAGCAGGCGCACGGGAGCTCCGTGACCGTGTTCGTGCTGCGATCATCAACAGTGGATACGACTTTCCCGAGCGACGCATCACTGTCGCTGTCGCACCGGGCGATCTACGGCGCGTGGGAGGCGAGCTTGATCTCGCGCTGGCGTGCGCGCTGCTGGCCGCCAGCGGCCAGATACCAGCCGGCCCGCTTGAGCGCCACACGGTGTTCGGCGAGCTTACGCTCGCGGGCGAGGTGCGATCCCCTCACGGCACCGTCGCGGTCGCCCAGGCAACCCACGAGGCTGGACGCAAGCTGATCGTAGGGCCAGCGCGCGCGCTTGAGGCAACACTCCAAGCCGACCTCGAGGTCATCGTGGCAGGGTGCCTCTCAAGCGCGGTGCGAGTCCTCACCGGTGGAAGCGGCGACCCGCTCCCCCAACGGGTCGCGCCGAGCGAGCCCCGGACGCCCAGGGTATCGGTGGGCCTGGATCTGAGTGACGTCAGTGGGCAGCCACAAGGCGTCCACGCGCTTCTGGTAGCCGCGGCGGGCGCCCACAACCTGGTGCTCAGCGGCCCGGCTGGTAGCGGCAGGTTGATGCTCGCGCAGCGCCTGGCGTGCATTCTGCCGCCGATGAGCCACACCGAAGCGCTCGAGGTGACCCGCATCCACAGCATCGCCGGTCGCCTGCCGGAGGGCTGTGAACTGGTGGCAGAGCGTCCCTTCCGCGCCCCGCACTACTCGATCAGCGCCGCTGGCCTGGTGGGCGGCGGCACACGCGCCACGGCCGGAGAGAGCACCTTGGCGCATCGCGGTGTGCTCTACCTCGACGAGCTCCACGAGTTCCGTCGGGGAGCGCTGCACGCTCTACGCCAGCCGCTCGATGACGGGTTCGTAAGGATCGCCAGGGGCGGACATTCTTCAGATCACCCGACACGGTTCGTCCTCGTTGCCGGGGTCAGCCCATGCCCGTGCGGGCACTTCGGTGATCAGCACTGCCGCTGCAGCGAAGCGGATCTCGCGCGTCATCGCTTGCGTCTGCGAGACCTGCCCTTTGACCGCATGGACTTGACCGTCCACCTGAAGCGCCCCAAGCCACAAGTGCAGTTCACACAGTGGCCGGTACCGACCACGGCGCAGGCACGGGAGCAGGTCATCCTCGCACGAGAGCGCCAGCGCACCCGGCTGCAACAAGACGGTATAAGCGCCAATGCTGAAATGAGCCCTGCTACAGCGCGTCGCCACATCACCCTGAGCGCGAACAGCGCGCAAATGATGCGCGACGCCCAGCAGATCGGTCAGCTCAGCGCCAAAGGCGTCCACCGCGTGCTCTGCGTGGCGCGTACCGTAGCTGACCTGGACGGCAGGGAGCTTGTAGAGGAGCAGGACGTCTCGCTGGCCCTCTCATTTCACTCCTGTCGCAAGCTCGCGAGTCGGACCCACGAAGACGCTCAAAGCGCCTAATCCAGCAAGCCCGCGCTCTCGCCCCACGCCACCCGTGTACCTCGCCCAGCCAGTGGAGGTACCCCACTGGCCGCAAATGGGTTCACACCAGGCACCGCCAGCGGACCCCGCCCGTTGCACCTCCTAGCTCTGACTCACCTCGGCCGAGCGGACAGACCGCCGCTATCTGCGGACGGAACCCGGTTCGACTCCGGGCGGCCGACGTGCCCACACGGGCAAACGTCCAACAGATGAAGGAAAGGAACCAGCGAATGCCAGTAGCCACCAATCCCACCCATGCGCCTCGTAAACGCGGCGAGCGCCGCCCCGCGCGTCAGCAGACGGCACGCGCCCGCCAGGCCCACAGCGAGCGACCCCGCCAGCACAGCGACCGCGAGCGGCAGATGATCCTCGGGTTGCTGCGCCGCGGCGCCGGCGTGACACAGATCCTCAAGACGCTCTGCCAACCGGCAGACACTGCGCTCGATGACCTTCACCGCGCCAAGCAACTCCGTCGGATACTGGAGGCCGTCGCTAGCCACCCGAGCGACGTGAGCGGCTTGCATATCGAGCCCCGCAAGCTGCAGCGCACGCTCGACTACATCACCTACCGCATCGGCCGGCTGGAGGCCGACGCGGCATGGTCAAAACAGGCCACGGTGCGCTGAACGAACCCGGCTCACACGGGTGGCGGCGATCACCGCCGCCGTCCGCTCGCACCCCATCCCAGCCGACCACCCCGGCCGCCGTAACCCGCCGCGGCGGCCAAGACCCGCAATAGAGGCGAGCACGATGAGACTCTACAGCGACGAGCGAAACACAACTATCGAAGTACGGTGCGAAAACACCGACTGCTGCGAACATAACGTCATACAGGAGCTTGCCGCCCACCAGGAACTGGGCCGCGCGTTCCTGCGAGACGACGATGACATTTTCTGCCGCGGCTGCGGACAGGAAATGACAAGCGTTTAGCGCACGGCGCACACCCCTACCCAAAGGGGCCGCGCCGGCGGCTTCTCGCCTACGAACAACCAACGGGCGGCCGGCACGCCGGCACGCCTCCAGCTACCCACGAAAGGAGGACACGGTGCCATCCACTACTACTGGACGCACGAAGTCGCACGGCACCCGGGGGCACGACACGCCAGAGCTTCGTTTCCTGCTGCGGTTCGAGGTGCATCGCCACCCGCACACCTTCAACGTAATCGCCGAGCCGGTCAGGATCGTTGATGAAGGCGATGGCATACCGCGCATCCGCAACTTGCACACTCGCGGGCAGGCGGACACCCCGCCTGTGACCTTATCGTCTCCGCAAGCGCCGCCCCGGATATTCAGGACACCTACGCCTGGTCAACTGGATACCGCGAGCCCACGTTCGTGGACCTCGACCGCGTGGGCGAAATGCACATCATGCTCAAGCGGATCGCGGGCGCGCTGAAGCACATGCAGAGCGAACTCGGGCCACCCGAGACATTCACCGGATACCTTGCGCTCTCGGCGTCACGCAATACGGGTTCCGGGTCGGGCACGAAACCGGCCGCTACGACACCAACCACTACGAATGGCGGAACGCCACGGACATGGGCGCGCGAGTCACCCAAGAGATAGCAAGTTGGCGCAACCAGAATAGCTAACGAGACTCACATAACGGCGTCGACGCCCGTGTTCGCCAGCACGCAAGACACACCCGCAACAGCCGAAACGACAAGCAACAAAGCCCGCCCCGACAAACCGGGGACGGGCTTTTTTTGTTCCACATCGAACCGAAGGAGCCGACATGCTGACAGCTAACCGTAGTACCCCGTCCGCCGCGCAGACCGCCGCGCTCGGAAGAATCTCAAGAGACTTGCATGGTGCAAGTATCGACAGCCGTGTCGCGAATGACGGCGATCTGCTGTTTGATTTTCACGCCATGGGTCACCGGTTCCGTTTTCGTATTGACCCGCAGGGAGTCGTCACCGAACGCTCGTGTCACGCCGATCCCGGTGGAGTCCTTGCGCGGCCCGAAATGGAGATCCTGCGGACTCTCGCCGAAAAGGAGCTCGCATGTCATGGGCGTGGCCATCTGATCTCCACCATTGACGGGATTAACGTTCTCGGTGCCCTCCGCCGGGCGGAGATAAAGCTCGCTCTTGCGCTCACGGCAGACGATGGGCTCACTGGTGAGGAGCGGCGTGTTCTCACGGGGATACTCGCCAGCTACCAGGACGGTGTCCGCGAGGACTGCGACCCCACGCTGCGCCAGTTCCTGACCGCGACGCTCGGCGAGATCCGGCGAAAGCTCGGATTGTGAGCCCAAACGACGGGTGCAGCCGCGTCTGTCCGTGCAACTGATCGCAGCGAAAAGCACCCCGTTTACGCCGGGTGTCACACGGCATGCCGAGGCACAGCGCCTCGCATGACCCGCTCGCGTGTGCGTGCATCAGCGGCACGCGAGCCGACGTAACCCCCTGCCCATCCCACCAGGAAGAGAGATCGTTTTGGATAACGCCACCGACGCCGCCGCAAAGCGTGGCGAGCTCATTGGGGGCGCGCTCACCGAGGAAGCACTCGATTCACCGAGCGTGCTCGGATTCACCACAGCAACCGACAGACCGGGAGGTGCAATGCAATGACCCCAACCGTCGTAATCGATAATCCCACCCTCAGCCTTTTTGACATTGACGAGGACATCGCTGTCCGATCAACCAGCGGTGAAGCAGCCGAGACGAGTGCCGCCGCGGTCGATAAGGCGGTTCTCCCGCCCGCAGCAGCCGCCGAGCGCATCGCGCACAATTTCACCGTTATTCGACTCTTGCGCGACCTGTGCGAGCGTCGTGGCGCACCGACTGACTCCGAGCGCGAGGTGCTGAAGCGATGGGCGGGATGGGGCGCCGTGCCCGAGCTCTTTGACCCGGCCGTGGCTCGATACGCCGCTCAGCGTGAGGAGCTCATCGCGCTGCTTGGCCCCAACGGCTATGCGGCTGCACGTCGCTCAACGATTAACGCGCACTACACGCATCCGTCGATCGCCGACGCGATGTGGCGTCTGGCTGAACGGCTGTCGTTCCCGGGCGCCCGTGTGCTTGAGCCAGGTTGTGGCCCCGGCGTGTTCGTTGGTCGTGCCCCCGAATGGGTGAACATGACCGGGGTAGAGATTGACCCGACCACCGCGGCCATCGCACAGACGCTCTACCCGCACGCGAGGATCTGCACCGCGTCTTTTGCTGAGGTGCGCGGCCTGGGCAACGCCACATTCGATCTGGTGATCGGCAATGTGCCCTTCGGCGACGTGGTGCTCTACGACCCGGTCCACAACAAGGGCAAGCACTCGATTCACAACCACTTCCTAGTCAAGAGCCTCGCGCTGCTGAAGCCGGAGGGCCTTCTTGTCGCGCTCACCAGTCGCTTCACCCTCGACTCTCAGCGCGAGAGCGCGCGGGTTGAGATGCACCAGATGGCCGATCTGCTCGCCGCCGTGCGACTCCCGGCCGGCGCTCATCGCCGCGTCGCGGGCACCGATGCACTCACAGACGTGGTCGTGCTCCGCCGCCGTGAGAGTGCTCCCTCGCCCGCGCCGGCGCCGTGGGTCAAGAGCGCCCAGGTCCAGATCGCCGGCGAGCAAGCGCTCCTGAACTGCTATTTCGCCGAACACCCCGATCATGTTGCTGGCACCCTGGCGGTCGCAAGCGGCCCCTACGCCCGCGAACTCACGGTCGAGGGCGACATCTCCGCCGAGGCAATCAGCGAAGCGATCCTCGAGATCGCAGACCCGCTCGCACCGGCCGCCGGCGCGGGGCGCCTGCCTGCAGGAGATCAGCCGGGCGCGATCGACGAGCCCACCCCAGTGGACCTCGGCGAGCACTGGGACGGGCACATCATCGCTCTACCCCGCGGCTTTGCAGAGGTGAGCGAAGGCACGGCCGAGCCGCTCGCGGTACCGAAGAACGCCGTAGCGGAGATGCGGCTCCTGCTGAAGCTACGTGACCAGGCTGGCGTCCTGCTCGCTGAGGAGGCCGCACACGTCGCCGAACCAGCACATCTGGAGCAGCTGCGCAGCGAGTTGCGCGTTAGCTACCAGCGCTACCTGCGCACCTACGGGCCGATCAACCGCTACAAGACGCACGGCACCGGCCGTATCGATCGCGAGACCGGCGAGCCGATCGTCCGCCGCTCCTATCCGAGGGCGGTCAGGCTGCTCATGGGTGACCCGCTCGGCGCGCTGGTGCTGAGCCTGGAGCACTTCGACGAGGACACGCAGACCGCGACTGAGGCCGATCTTCTGCGCCGACGTGTCTTGCACAGCCGCAAGACGCTCACCGAGGCGGCTACGCCGGAGGACGCCCTGGCGATCTGCTACGACCGGGT
>JBEKYV010000290.1:0-5106 GCA_049510515.1 Solirubrobacteraceae bacterium
CGATGCCGACACGGACACCGGCCCTCGGCCGCGCTGCACCATGCCATCTTCGAACCTCCTGTGGTGGGCTTCACATCATGCCGATCCACGATCCGCTACAACGGGATGATGAACGGCGGGGACCGAGATCGCGAGCGCTGGCTGGCACTGTATGTGCTGTGCGCGGGTGTGCTGATGATCGTGCTGGATGGCACGATCGTGAACGTGGCGCTGCCCACGATCCAGCGGGAACTCAGCTTCTCGCAGTCAACGCTCGCATGGGTGATCAACGCATACCTGATCGCCTTCGGCGGCCTGCTGCTGCTCGCCGGCCGGCTCGGCGACCTGACCTCCCGCAGGGGCGTGTTCGTGGGCGGTCTCGCGGTGTTCACCGCCGCCTCGCTGGCGTGCGGCCTCGCACAGGACCAGACGATGCTGGTCGCGGCCCGCTTCGTGCAGGGCGCCGGCGGCGCCGCGACCTCGGCGGTCGGGCTGGGGATGATCGTGACGATGTTCCCCAAGCCCCACGAGCAGGCGAAGGCGATCGGCGTGTACGCGTTCGTCGCCTCAGCGGGCGGCTCGATCGGATTGCTGGCGGGCGGCGTGATCACGCAGGCGCTCGACTGGCACTGGATCTTCTTCGTCAACGTGCCGATCGGGATCGCCACGGCGCTGCTGGCACGGCGCCTGATCGCGCCCGACAAAGGCATCGGCTTCCGCCAGGGAGCGGACATCCCCGGAGCGGTGCTGATCACCGGCGCGCTGATGCTGAGCGTCTACACGATCGTCAAGCCGGCGGCCGAAGATGGCTGGGGCGCGGCCAAGACGCTCGAGCTCGGCGTGGCGTCGCTGGTGCTGCTGGTGGCATTCGTCGTACGCGAGGCGACCGCGCGCACGCCGCTGATCCCGCTGCGGATCTTCCGCTCGCGCAACGTCAGCGGCGCCAACCTGATCCAGGCGCTGACGGTGGCGGGGATGTTCTCGGTGTTCTTCCTCGGCGCGCTGTACATGCAGAAGGTCCTCCACTACGACGCGCTGCAGATCGGGCTGGCGTTCCTGCCAACGACGCTGGTGATGGGGACGATGTCGCTGAAGCTCTCCGAACCGCTGATCATGCGCTTTGGCGCGCGGCGCACGCTGATCCCGGGGCTGGTGGCGATCGCGGTGGGCCTCGCGCTGTTCACGCGCGCACCTGTGCACGGCAGCTACGTGAGCGACATCCTGCCGACGATGATTTTGATGGGCGCAGGCATCGGCAGCGCGTTCCCGGCGCTGATGAAGCTCGCGATGTCGGGCGCCACCCAGAGCGACGCCGGCCTCGCCTCGGGCCTGGTCAACACAACGGTGCAGGTTGGCGGCGCGCTGGGGCTGGCGGTGGTCGCGACGCTCGCGGCGACGCGCACCAGTCACCTGCTCGCCGGCGGACACGCCGAAGCCGCGGCGCTGACGGGGGGCTACCAGCTGGCGTTTATGGTCGGGGCGGGGTTGATCGTGGCCGCGCTTGCTGTGGCGCTGACCGTGCTTGTCCCCGAGCCCGCGAGCGCCGCACACGCGCACGAAGAGGCCACGATCGAGCACGACCGTGCCGAGCGCGAGCCGGCGTGGTCGGAGATGTCGTAAAAAAGGAGGGGGATGGGCGGCCCCCCTTCGGGGCCGCTGGCGGGGCTCGCACCGCAGAAACGGCGCGCTCGTGAGGGTCCCGTTCTAGCCACCACGCCCGCGCGAGACGGCGGTGCGGCGGAAGATCTCGGTCACCCCAAAGCGCGGCGCGACGCGCTCGACCAGCCCCGGCGCGACCTGGGCGAGCGCGAGCATCGGGCGCACGGGGGCGCCGGTCTCGATCACCTCGGGCAGATCGCGCTTGATCGCCCGCACGGTCGCCGCGGTGACCTTATCGACCGTGGTTTCCCCCATCAGGCGGTTGGACTTGACGCCTTCCTCGACCATCCGCTGGTACATGCCGTCGCCGGCGATGAAGCCGGGGCAGATCACCGAGAACCCCACCGGCGCGTGCAGGTACTCGGCGCGCAGCGACTGCGTGAGCCCCACCAATCCGGCCTTGGTCGCCGCGTAGGGCTCGTTGTAGGCAGGCCCCAGCTTGCCGGCGAGCGAGGAGACGAACACCACGTGGCCGCGGCTACGCTCCAGCATCCCCGGCAGCAGGCGATGGGTCAGGAGCAGCGGAGAGGTGAGGTTGAGATCGACCGTCGAGGTGAGTTCCTCACGCGTGAGGACAGTGAAGGCGGCGCCGATCTCCACGCCCGCGTTGTTGACCAGTAGGTCGACCGGCCCGAGCGCGGCTTCGGCGCGCTCGACCAGCGGGTCGATCTGGCTGAGATCGGAGAGGTCGGTTGGCAGCACAGCGGCACGCACGCCAAGCTTCTCGAACTCCTCCGCGAGCGCCGCGAGCTCCGGCTCACGCCGCGCAACAAGCCCCACGTTCATGCCCTCGCGCGCAAGGCCGCGGGCGAGATGGACGCCGAGCCCTCCAGACGCCCCGGTGACCAGTGCGGTGCGACCTCGCAGTTGCTCCATGATGCCCCTTCTTTCGCTCGCCGGCTGTGTGTGCCAGCGATGTTAGCCGCCCGCGGTCCCCACCAACCGAATCCGTGGCGTCCCGCGCAAGCCATTTACAAGTGGGCCCGCAACTACTCGTATGCTGGCGTGTCGTAGCGACCAGACAGCTCGCCCGCACGGCGGCAGTCAACCATGCCCATGCATCCAGGAGGCTCACCTTGCTATCGAAAGCCCTGAAGCGTGTCGCGATGCTGGTTGGCGCGCTCCCTCTGCTCGTATTGGCGGGGCCAGTCGCCTCGGCGAGCGCCGAAGTCGAAGCTTCGAAGATCACCTCGCCCGCAAGTCCGACGTACGTACTGTACGACACAACGCTCAACCCTCCCCATAACTTCACCGTCACCGGCACGACCACCGGCACAGGGAATATCGCCCTGCGCTGCTACTACGGCTCGGGACCCAAAGAATACAAAACCCTCGTCAAAGAAGTTGAACCAAAAGGGGGTACGTTTTCCACCGAAGCCGAAGCTAAGGAACTTTATCTTGCCCCCTGCGTACTTCGAGCCGTGCCGTTTGGAACCGAAGCGTCCCTTGCTCCAGGCACGTCCGCCGAAGAAGCAAAAGACCCGTTTCAAGGGCCACGGATCGTAGGCTCCAGCTTCAGCACCTTCCCCGAAAAGAGCACGTCCCCGTATGACTACGAAGCCGAATCAAACACGCTAGCTGGCTACTTCGATTTCGAGTCGGTGGGGGAATGCGGGTTGGACTACTCGCGGCTGTACGCTCCGACCTCGCTGGTCGGCAGCGCCCACCTGTTCGACTGCAACGCGGCGCTCTTCGAAGAAGACAATCCTCCGTCAGGACCATCGACGCGCTCCCAGTTGCAGATCGACGGCGCCAACGCCTACAGCCCGGCGGCGGCGAACTACGTGAATGAAGAAATTCAGAAAGAACTGAAAACGACTAATGTCATACCAGGTGCACCGCAGGTGGCCGTGACCAAGACCTTCGACGAAGCGACCGGCCTGATCACGATCCACGAGGTCGACCCGATCGTCAAGTGCTCGCCGTCGACCACGTTCCCGCCAACAGCCGCGGGGTGCACGAGCTTCGTCTCCGCAGGTGTACAGCTCGAACGGACCTGGCAGACGAGTGACGCTGATCAGCTGGCATCAATGACCGACACATGGCGTTCCACCGACGGCGCGCCCCATTCCCTTAACGCGTTCTACAACCAGCAGTTCGTCAACGAAGGTGAAGTTGGTGGCGCCTATGAGTTCCCGGGCGACAGCACGTTCTCTCCAGCGGTCAAGGGACAGGTCGCGACCCCACCTACGGGCGCGAGCGCGGTCTACTACAAGGAGGATGCCGCGACCCCCAGTGGCGGAGATGGCAAACACCCGCAGGGAGCGGTCGTCTACGACACCCGACCCACCGAACCGTTGTCGGTTTACAGCTCGACTGCGCCGAAAGAAGAACGCACCGGGTTCGAGATGCCCTACCAGTCCGCGATCCCGGCAGGAGGCACGTACACGTTGCGGATGGCCTTCGTCCAAGCGTACGCGCTCTCCGAAGTGGAAACACTCGCCCATGAAGTTCTCGCCAGCTATCACCCAACCCTGACGATCGGCAAACCCGCTAACGGCGAAGTGGTATCCGCTTCGAGCGTGACGGTCTCGGGGACCGCCTCTGACAGCGAGGGGACGCCGACGCTGACAGTGAACGGCAAAGCGGTAAGCGTAGGAGCCAGCGGGGCGTGGTCCACCAGCACCACCCTGAATAAAGGCGCGAATACGATCACGGCGGTCGCGACCAATCAACTGGGCCTCACCGCGGAAAAATCGGTGAGCGTCACCTACTCCCCGGTTTCGCCGCCACCGGTCAAACCACATGCCAAGCAGGTCGGCGCGACCAAAGGCAACAACGGCGAGGTGACGTTCACGCTCATCTGCAAAGGCGCCTCGGGCACCTCCTGCGAAGTAGAATCGACTCTCACCACGATCGAGAAGCTTCGCCGCGGCCGGCCGGTGGCAGTGTCCGCGCGGCGCCATCCCCGCAACCGCACCGAACGGGTCACCGTCGGCTTCTCCAAGCTGACGATCCCGGCGGGGCAGAAAGTCACGATCTCGATTGTGCTCAACTCAACCGGAAAAAGCCTGCTCGCGAGATTCGGCGCTCTCCCGGTGCATCTGAGCGTTGTGCAGCTGAGCGCAGGGCACCGCTCGACGGTGATCGCCCAGAACCTCACAGTCACGGCGCATCGCAAACCGCGGCACCACCACCATCACCATCGTCACCACCACCGCTGAGCGATGCAGCCCGGGCCCGGCAGCCGACGCCGGGCCCGGGCTGAGCTTCGCGGCGATTTGACCAGGACGCCACCGGGCGCCCGGTGGACGGCGCGGCTAGAAGAGCTGCTGGTAGATCAGGAAAACGTTCAGCGCCGTTATCAGCCCGGCGAGCCCGAACGCCGCGATCGTCGTGTGCAGCCGGTTGACGTGCACGCCCATGATCGCGCGGTTGGAGGTGAGCAACACCAGCGGGATCAGCGCGAAGGGGATGCCGAAGGAGAGGATCACCTGGCTGAACACCAGCACCTGCGTGGGGCCGAGG
>JBEKYV010000291.1:0-5104 GCA_049510515.1 Solirubrobacteraceae bacterium
ACCACGCGGAGCAGATCGCCCACACCGAGGCCGGCGAGCAGATCGCCTACGACGCGCTCGTGCTGGCGCTCGGAGCCAAGGCCCACCCGCGCTACCCGCACGCGCTGACGATCGACGACAGTCGCCTCGAGGAAACGTTCGGCGGGCTGATCCAGGACATTGAGGGTGGCTACGTTCACCCTCGATTCGCGGCATCCCGCTCGTGGGGCACGACTTCATCCGCGTGGACCCCTACGGGCGGATCCCCGCCGTGGGGCCGATCTACGCGGCAGGAGACGCACTCGACTTCCCCATCAAGCACGGCGGGATCTCCTCCCAGCAGGCGGACACCGCCGCCCTGTCGATCGCGGCGCTCGCCGGAGCCCCGGTCACGCCCGAGCCGTTCAACCCCGTCATCCACGGCATGCTCCTAACCGGCGGCAAGCCTCTCTACCTCACCGCGCACATCACCGGCGGGCACGGCTTCAGCTCCGAGGTCGGCCACACGCCTACATGGGACCCGCCGAGCAAGATCGCCGCGAAGTACCTTGCGCCGTACCTCGACGCGCACGACCACGAGCGGACCCCGACGTGAGCAAGCCCACCCAGGCCACTGCGGATGCCAGCCGATCGTGCCTGGTCATTGGCTATGACCGCACCGACAGCGCGCGCCGGGCGGCTGTCTGGGCAGCGCACGAGCTGCCTCCCGGCGGGAAGCTCGTGATCGTTCACGCCTGCCGCGCACTGCACGCTCCGCCATCTCCGCTCTCAACCCCGCAGGAGCGACACGATCTCGGCCGGGCGCTGATCGACGAGCTGCTGCTGGAGGGCGAGAACTCAATGTTCGACGTGGACGTCGCAGCTGAGGTCTCAGACGACGACCCTGTAACCGCGTTGACCGACGCCGCACGGCGCCACGGCGCTCGCGCGATCGTCGTTGGCTGCGAGCGGCACTCCCGGCTGCACAAGGCTCTCGGGACCGTCACCAGCGAGCTGTTGAAGACCTCGCCGGTTCCAGTCACCGTCGTGCCGTCTCTGTCCGCGGGACAGGACCCGAGCTCAAAGTAGGAATAGGCCAGGATCATCTGGCCGGGATCATCTTGAGGTAACACACTGCGCGAGGAGCGGCGGAACGATCCGCTCTTCGCGCTGGGCGGCACGTGTGGCTACGCCTGCCCGTTGGGCCGCTTCTCGGCGTCCCGGGTCAAGGTTCCAACTCTGCTGACGATAGCTGCCAGATGGAACTGTCCCTCGACAGTCGGCGCTTCCTCGCGGCGGTGGGCGTCGTCGTGCTCGGGACCGCCGTGAGCGGGGCCTGGATCGGACTGCGCATCGGCGGCGCCCGCGCGACGCTGTGGGTGGACGACTGCGTCACCCCGCTGGCGGCGGGGGTCGCGTGCGTGCTGTGCCTGCGCGCCCGCGCGCGGGGCGTCGGGCGGATGCGCCTGTTCTGGACGGTGCTGGCCTGCGCCACCGCGTCGTGGACGTTCGCCGAGCTCGTGTGGGGCTGGTACGCGCTGGTTCTCGACGTGGAAGTGCCCTCGCCCTCGTGGGCGGACGTCGGCTACCTCGCGGCGATCCCGCTCTCGGTCGCGGCGCTGGTAGTACACCCGGCTACGAGCGCCAGCGGCACGCGCAAGGCCCGGTGGGTGTTCGACGGCCTGGTGCTCGCCACCGCCCTGACGTTCCTCAGCTGGACGCTCGTCCTCGGCCCGCTGTGGCGCAGCACCGACCTCAGCACGTGGGGGGGCGTCGTGACGCTGGCCTACCCGTTCGGCGACGTGGTGATCCTGTTCTTCGTCGTGCTCACGATTCGCGGGATGACCGGCGCAGACCGTCTGTCGCTGTGGTGCCTGCTGGGCGCCCTGGGGGTGATGGCGTTGTCGGACAGCACTTACACGTACCTCGCCGAGGCCGCCAGCTACAACAGCGCGAACGCGAACCCGATCGACACCGGCTGGATTGCGGCGTACCTCGGGATCGCGCTCGCCGCGTTCAGCTCACGGTCGAGCGTCGCAGTGCCGGCGCGTGCCGAGCGTGTGCGGCCCGCGCTCGCGTCGGCCGTGGCCCCGCTGCTGCCGGTGCTGCTCGCGCTGGCCGTCGCCGCCGTGCAGATCGGGCTCGGCCACCACCTCGATCGCGCCGCGTGGCTGATGGCGGTCGGGCTGATCGCGCTGGTGCTGGTGCGCCAGGCGCTGATGGTGCTCGAGCTACTCACGCCTGGCCGCGACGCGCGGGCGAGCCTGGTACAGCGGCTCGCGCAGGCGGCCGTGGGTGGGGCGGACACCGTGGAGACGCCGCACTCCGGCTCGGGGGGGCGACTGTGAGCTCCTTCGACCTGAGCGCAGAGCGGCCCCGCCACGTGGGATTCACCCCCGCGAGCGCAGCGAACGTCAGGGTGATCCGGCCCGACGGGCCGAGCTACCTGCCGCCCCCGATGCCGAGCTCGCAGGCTGCGGCCCGCAGCGAGCGCACGCACGCCCTGGTGGTGATCGTGCTGTCGCTGGCCTGCACCGCCCTGGCGATCTTCGATCTCTTCCTGCTGGCCGCAGGCGCCTGAAGCAGGGCACACGCGCCGCTTGGCAGGGGTGAACTACTGAGCCGGTCGGGTGACTACTTCGGTGGGAGCGTCCTGCGCCGGCAGGTTGACTGTGGCTGGGTCCCGCTCCGGCCCCCCACCACCAGGAGGAACAATGAGCGCCTCACCCACAGCCCCCGTGCAGTCCACGCTCGAGCCGGTACGTGCGTTCTCGCGTCTGGGTCGCGGTGACGTAGCCTATGCGGGCGGCAAGGGCGCGAACCTGGGTGAGCTCACCGCGGCTGGGCTGCCGGTGCCCGACGGCTTCGTGGTCGGCGCCCCCGCCTACGCGGCGTTCTGTGGTGAGACGGGGCTGCGCGAGCGGCTGGCCGGTCTGCTGGACAGTGTCGATGTGGAGGACACCGCCGCGCTGCAGGCGGCGGCTGCGGCCGCGCGCGACCTGTTCGACGAAACCCCGATACCCGAGCCGCTGCGCCGGGAGATCCGCTCGCGCTACGAGCAGCTCGCGGGCGGGATCGCGTCCCCGCCCGGGGATCTCATCCCGGTGGCGGTGCGCTCCTCCGCGACGGCCGAGGACACCGCGGAGACCTCGTTCGCGGGGATGAACGAGACCTACCTGAACGTCCGCGGCGCGGACGCGGTGATCGACGCGGTGCGCCGCTGCTGGCGTTCGCTGTTCGGGGCGCGCACGATCTACTACCGGGGCGTGAACGGCTTCGGACAGGCGGACATGGACATCGCGGTTGTCGTGCAGCGCCAGGTGAGCTCGACGCGGGCGGGGGTGATGTTTACGGTCAACCCAGCCACGGGTGAGCGCGGAGAGCTGGTGATCGAGGGCTCCTTCGGCCTGGGCGAGGCGGTCGTCTCGGGCTCCGTCTCCCCCGACCGCTACATCGTGGAGAAGGCCACCCTGGCCATCCGCCGCCGCGAGGTCCACCACAAGGATCTCCTGATCGAGTACGCCCCCGGCGGCGGCACCGCCCAGCGCGCCCTCTCCGAGGAGGAGGCTCTGCGGCCGGTGCTCAGCGACGAGGAGGTTGTGGCGGTGGCCGAGCTGGGCCGGCGCATCGAGGAGCACTACGGCGCTCCGCAGGACACCGAGTGGGCGTTCGACCCCGACGGCGCGCTGTGGATGCTGCAGAGCCGCCCGATCACGACGCTGCACGACGAGGCCCCGAGCAGCGGGGCAGTCGAGGCAAACGGCAAGGCGGTCGAGCGCGTCCAGACGCAGGCCGTGCTGCTGCACGGTCTGGGCGGGGCGCCGGGCAGCGCCGCGGGCGCCGCGCGCGTGCTGGGCTCGCTCGCCGACGCCGCGCGCCTGGGCGAGGGCGATGTGCTGGTGACCCACATGACCTCCCCGGACTGGCTGCCGCTGATGCGCCGCGCCGCGGCGATCGTGACCGACTCCGGCGGCATGACCTGCCACGCGGCGATCGTCTCACGCGAGCTGGGGATCCCCTGTGTGGTGGGCACGGGCGAGGCGACGCGCGTGCTGCGCGACGGCGAGGTGGTCACGGTGGATGCCACGCGCGGAGTGGTGCTGGAGGGCGGGGATTTGGAGGGGGGCCCGCCTGCCGGCGGCCCGGGGGTGGGGGTCGGGGTCGCCGCTTCGGCCGGCACGGGTGGCCCTATCGCGGCCCGGGCCCCGATCGAGGTTTCTGCCGGCGCACCCGTGACGGCAACGCAGATCCTCGTGAACCTCTCCGAGCCCTCGCAGGTGGAGCGCGTCAAGGGTCTGCCCATCGACGGCGTGGGCCTGTTGCGCGCGGAGATGATGGTGCTCGAGGCGCTCGCGGGCGACCATCCCCGCACGCTGCTGGAGGAGGGCCGTGGGGAGGAGTTCGTCGCGCGGATGGCGGAGGGCCTGAGCACGTTCGCCGCCGGCTTCGCGCCGCGGCCGGTGACGTACCGCACGATCGACTTCCGCACGAACGAGTTCCGGGGCCTGCGCGGGGGCGAGCGCTTCGAGCCGCAGGAGTCCAACCCGATGATCGGCTATCGCGGGGCGCTGCGCTACACGCGCGAGCCGGATGTCTTTCGCCTCGAGCTCGCCGCGCTGAGCAGGGTGTGGGATGCGGGGCTGCGCAACCTGCACGTGATGCTCCCGTTCGTGCGCACCGCGCGCGAGCTGCGCCGCTGTCGCGAGTTGATCGCCCAGGCGGGCCTGCTCGACCGGCCGGGCTTCGAGCTGTGGGTGATGGCGGAGGTGCCCTCGGTGCTGTTCAACCTGGCGGAGTACGCGGCGCTGGGCGTGACGGGCATCTCGATCGGCTCCAACGACCTCACGCAGCTGCTGCTGGGCGCGGACCGCGACAACGAGGCGCTCGCCGAGACCTTCGACGAGCGCGACCCGGCCGTGACCGCCTATCTGCGCGAGCTGATTCCCCGCGCCCGGGAGCTGGGGCTGCGCACCTCGATCTGCGGCCAGGCGCCCTCGGTTCACCCCGAGTACGCGGAGCTGCTGGTGCGCGCGGGGATCGACGCGATCTCGGTAAGCGTGGACGTGGTGGACCGCACGCGGGCGCTGGTGGCGGCCGCCGAGCGGCGTGTGCTGCTGGACGCCGCGCGAGAGCGACGCACAGCCGC
>JBEKYV010000292.1:0-5086 GCA_049510515.1 Solirubrobacteraceae bacterium
TCCCAGCGCACTGATGGCGCCCCTGAGCTTGTCGTGATGTCAAACGGGGTCCGTCGGCGCGTTATATGCTCGCCGTCTGTGAATGCCAACGAAGGCAGTCGGAGCCGCAACCTGCCGCTGCGCCCACGGCGGAAGCAGCGGCCGGGACGATGGAGGGGGCGGGTCGGCACCGCGCTCGTCCTCGCCTCCGCGGCATTGTGCGCCTGTGTGCCGGTCGCCACCGCGTCGAGCTCTGACGCCCTGGCTACGCGCGCCTACCTGATCGCTCAGTACAGGCTCGTCACGGCGGTATCGCACCGAGCTGGCGCCGCGCGTGGTGCGGAGAGCGCCGCGGCGGCGCGGATCGCCCGCGAATGCCCCGGGGTGGTGTCGGGGATGCGCAGGAACCGTCCCTGAAGCCGTTCCGGCACCTCCCACCCCGTGTCAGGGGCGAAAACGCCCGCCGCTCCCAGCAGAAGCAAACGATCGAAGAGGAGCTCGATACGGCGGTCGGGCGGCCCGGCGACAGCTTGTATCGCCCGGCCGAGGAAGCGTATGCCGCCGAAGTACGTCAGCTGTCGTGGAGCAACCCGGCGATCGCCTCGGCGCTTCAGGTCGCGACCACGGCCGGGCTCGAAGCCGTCTCAGCCCCCGCTCCGCCGTTCTGCGCCGACGCGAGGGCGTGGGCCCAGAGCGGATATCGCGCCCTGTCGGCGGCCAGCCGAGCATTCGAGGCTGCGCAGGCTGCGCGCAGGCAGGTCGACCGGGGAACAGAACGCTCCCCCAATATGCTGCTGAAGCCCTACGAGAATGCAGCGGATCGAGCGCTGATCCGTAAGACCACCGCAGTCGAGGGCAAACTCGTCGCCGGTGACATTGGCGCCGTGCACACAACCTTCCACGTGGAGCGCATCGTCGGGTTCCCGAGCCCCCCGTTCGAAGAACCCAAACAAGTAACCGTCGGCCACGGGGGCACCGCCGCCGGCACCAACTTCGAGGTGAGCACCGAGTCGCAAGGCGCGTTTGGCGCCCCGCGCTCCTGTCATCGGTCGGCGACAGTGGCATACACCCGGCCGGGCGCCCCCGAAGTGCTGATCCTGGGCGGCCCCAACAACCCCATCTGCCTCGCCCCGCCGCACTACCACCACCCCGCGGTGTTCTGCGAATCGGGCATCGAGACCATCCAGACCGCCGTGCCCGCCTCCGTGCGCTCGGCCAGACTGGTGCTCGCCGACGGACAGACGATCCACTCGCGCGTGACCCGCATACCGCGTCAACACGGTGGTCCTGCGGGCATCTACGCCCAGGAGATCCGGGGCAGCACCAGCCACGCCGTGTCCCTCCTCGAGCTGAATGCCGGCGGGGGCGTCGTGCTCAACGTGGCGCTGCCGCGATACCGCTGTGTCAAACCACGCCACGAACCGCCAGTACTCCCGACGAGCACGGAGCTCGCCAGCGGGCTCACCCCCGAAGGGGAAGCCTTCACGATCAGCGCTTTCGGCAGTCTCAACGGCGAGCCCTTCCTCAGCGTAGACACCGGTGTCGACCCGGAACTTAATGAACCAGCGATCGGCCTCGGCCCGCACAAAGTGTTCCCCTGGTCGCTGTCGATCGGCTGCACCCCGCACCCGTACGCGATCCTCTACGGAATCCTTGTGTCACCAGGAAAGTCAGTGGTGGCACAAACCCCCCAAGGTGCCGTCACGCTGAACGTGGTCCCGGTCGAACCGCGCATGCACGCAAAGGGGCCGCTCGTCTATGGGGTGTTCAGCGCGCTGCCCTCTGAACTGACGGTACTCGGAGCGAACGGCTCGAGCGTCTACACCGAAAACCTGCAGGCAGAGGCGACGGAAGCGGCGCAGTTCTGCGAAGGCTACGTGGAATCGTGACAGACACGGCTGCGCTCGCGTGGAGCTCGCTAAATCGCCGGCGTGCCGCTTCAGCGTCCATCCGGTCGGTGGCTTGCCAAGAACGGGACGGCGGCGGCTAGAGTGCGGGCGTGTTCGACTTGGACGCCTATCTGGAGCGGATCGGCCTGGACGGGCGCCCGAGCATCGCGCAGGTGCACAGGGCGCACCTCACCTCGATCCCGTTTGAGAACCTCGACCCGCACCGGGGCCTGCCGGTGTCGCTGGCGGTGGAGGACCTCGAGCGCAAGCTCGTTACCGAACGCCGCGGCGGCTACTGCTTCGAGCAGAACCTGCTGCTGAAGGCAGCCCTTGAGGCGCTCGGCGCGGAGGTGGACATGCTCCTGGCGCGCGTGCGGCTGGGCGCGGAGCCGGGCGTGGTGCGGCCCCGCAGTCATCTTTTCCTGCGCGTTAGCGGGGACGGGGCAGGCTGGCACGCCGACGTGGGGTTCCCCCGCGGCATCCTCGAGCCGATCCCTTTCGGGCCGGGCCCGACGCAGAAGCAGTCGGGTTGGAGCTTTCGCGTCGTCGAGGAGGACTCCGAACTCGTGCTTCAGAAGCTGGCGGGGGACGAGTGGGCCGATGTTTGCGGTTTTCTCCCGCAGCCAGTTCCGCTCATTGACGTCGAAACCAGCAACTGGTGGACCTCCACGCATCCGCGCTCGCTGTTCGTCACCGGCCTGATCGTGGGTGTTCGTGGGGATGACGGCACGGGCGCGCTGCTGTGCGATTGGAGCGAGCTATCGCTCAGCGAGCAAACGCCGGCGGGCACGAGCGTGACGCCACTCGAGCGGGAGGCTATACCTGAGCTGCTTGCCACGCGCTTCTCGCTCCCCGGCTTCACGCTCGCCGCAGACGGGCGGCTTGTCCTCATCAACGCCGGGTAGTCGAAGGGCTGGTGTCTCGCGGACTCACCCGCGGAGACAGCCCCCGCGCTCGTCACACCCGAGCTGACCATCGGTCATATTCGAGCCGCTTCCAAGCTAGCCGGGTAGCACGCCACGCAGCGGCTGAGGGGCGGAGTCGAACGGCGTTGGAGGCCCCACGCTCTGGTGTACCCTTGGGGTGGGAATGTTTACTTACGATCAGCGCGTGCCGTTTAGATTGTGCGGTGGGTCTCGGGGAGAGGGTCCCGGCCCTCGTGCCACTTGAACGACCGTAAGGAGGGGCGTTGTGCGGCGTGGCAGGGGGGAGGTTTCGATTGGTCGCCGCTGCTCAGTGTCGGCGCTTGGCCCGAGTGGGTCCTCCGGCGGGTCGTGAGATGAGGCAGCAGCGATCAGGGCTGAGCTGCCGGACATTTGCTCAGGCCGCCGTAGCGGGGGCGTTCGCGCTTCTCTGCTCAACGGTCGCCCAGGCGAGTGGGCTCTCGCCGCTGCCGCGCAGCGACTACGGCGTGCGCTCAGTGTGCGGCGCGCCCGTGCCCGGTCGCGTCTCCTGCCTTGCGCTGGAGCTCGTGCCCAAGACCGCGGCGGCGCGCGCCCGCACGCATCCGCTGGGGATGCGCACCGCCCAGGCGATCGCGGCGGGCAGCGCGGCTCAGGGCGCCGATGGACTTGGGCCGGCGCAGCTGCGTAGCGCCTACTTCCCCGGCGAAGAACCGCGAGCGCCCGTCTCGCAGCCGCAGACGATCGCACTCGTGGATCCATACAACGACCTGGGGGCGGAAGCCGACCTGAAGGTCTACGACGAAGAATTTGGGTTGCCCACATGTACCGCTGCCAACGGTTGCTTCGAACAGGTCAACCGGAACGGTGAAAAGGGAAAACTCCCGTTTCCGAGCAGCGTGGGGGAACGGCACGAAGCCGAACTGCTGTGCGAAGACGGGAACGGCCTCGACAGCCAAGCGGCGTGCGAAACGGTGGAAGAAGCCGATGGATGGTCGGTGGAGATGTCGCTCGACATTGAGATGGCCCATGCGATCTGCCAGAACTGCCACATCGTGCTCGTGGAGGCGCAAGACAGTGAACGCGCGAGCTTGGAAGCAGCCGAGGAGACCGCTGCGCGTCCGCGCGGCGACGGAGGCGTCGGCGCGGGAGAGGTGTCGAACTCGTGGGGCGGGGGTGAACCGGTGTCTGACAGTGAAGCGTTCAACCACCCCGGCGTGGTCGTCACCGCGTCGGGTGGTGATTCCGGCTATCTGGGCTGGAAGGCGAGTGAAGAAGGAGGCGCTGCAGGCGTGAACTACCCTGCTTCCTCGCCGCATGTCGTCTCGGTCGGCGGTACGAGTCTGACGATGACGGGCGAAAACGGGCAGGCGTGGGCGAGCGAGTCCGTCTGGGGCGGCTCCGGTGGCGGCTGCAGCGTCAACTTTCCTGCGCAGACGTGGCAGAGCGAAGTGAGCGACTGGTCCTCAGTCGGCTGCGGCACGGGCTCTGAAGCCAGGCGCGCCTCCAACGACCTCGCGGCCGACGCCGACCCCTACACGGGTGTCGCGGTATACGACTCGGTGCCCTACCTGAATCCGGGGGAGCGTCCCCGCGATGGCAGCCCGCCCGGGTGGTTGCCGATCGGCGGCACGAGCGTTGCCTCGCCGATCGTCGCCTCGATGTTCGCGCTCGCGGGCGGCTCGCACGGCGTCGCCTACCCCGCACAGACGCTCTACTCCCATCTCGGGTCTGGTCTCCTGCACGACATCGCCGAAGGGGGGAACGGCAGGTGCGAAGGCTTCTATGAAGACGGCTGCAACGGCTCGATGGTTCCGCTTTCGCCGGAAGATTGCGGCCGCGGGGCCCTGATCTGCAACGCATCCGCGGGCTACGACGGTGCGAGCGGTGTGGGGACCCCCGACGGGGTCGGGGCCTTCGCGCCGGCGCGTACCCACACGCACGGTGCGGGCTCTCCCGAAGCGCCGCTCACCGAAGCGTGCGGCGAACCGGCCGGCGCCACGGAAGCGAAGGCGTGCGGCACGCTCGATCCGCACGTCGATGCGATGACCGGCTACTACTTCGCCTACAACAAGGGCAGCAGATGCCTTGGTGGCAGGGAAACGGCGCTCGTGCCTGAAGCGCAGCGCGAACACCTCCCGGTCTCGGCCGAGCTGGTGGGCCTGGAAGCGGACACCGAATACGCCTACTGCCTGATCGCCACCGACACCTCCGGCGAAACCGAAGGCTCGGCGGTGACGTTCACGACCGCGCCGCTCGCGCCACGTGCGCCCTCCACCCGTTCCGCGACCGGCGTCGCCTCTGAAACGGTCACGC
>JBEKYV010000293.1:0-5054 GCA_049510515.1 Solirubrobacteraceae bacterium
GCCTACCAGCCAGACAGGGAATCGATGGTCGCCTTCGCCCACACCGTGCGTGCGCTGCACTGGAGCAACAGCAAGCTCACGCACATGGTGCACACCTACGGGGCCAAGCTCGAAGGGTTCCTCACGTTGGCGGCTCCCAACATCTGCGCCGACGTCAAGTCGTGGGCGGCCAGTGGCTATTCGACCCTGCCGGCCAGCACGGTGGCGTTCGACAAAGGCTTCTACGCCTACGACATCGAAGCCGAAGAAGTCTCGCTGCGGCTGCTGCGCCCCTACGAGAGCGCCACCGAGGCCTCGTTGGTGCGCCGCACCAAGCAGCTGGAAGCGCCGCTCGCCGAATTCGAAGCCGAAGCGGTAAGCGACTACAGCGAGATCCTGGACTCGCTCAAGCTTCCGCAGTAGGGATCGGCGCGGTGGGGGTCCTGGCGCTGCCGTTGCAGGTCTGGGGTCGGGTTCGAGGAGGTCCCGGCGGGGAATCGGCGCGACCAGCCGGCTACACTGCGCCCTCCCGCCGGAGTAGCTCAGCTGGTTAGAGCAGCGGAATCATAATCCGCGTGTCGGGGGTTCGAGTCCCTCCTCCGGCACTCTCGGAAACCGTCTACCCAAGCGGTTTCCAATCTAGCAGGACACGCGGACGGCGCCTCTTGATTTCCCCACTGATTTCCCCAGGGGGCGTCGCGGGGGCGCGGAGGGGGGCGCTAAGCGACGAACAGGGCGTCGATCTCGCCCGCCAGGAGTTCGAGCACGCGCAGCACTTCGTGCGGGTCCGTGAGGTGTCGGATGCTGGCGTGCGTGGTCTCGTTGCGCAGCCCGCGCACGATGTCCCAGCGGTCACGCTTCTCGGCCGGGATGACGCCGGCGCCTATCAGCCAGTCCACGCGCTTCATCAGGTCGGGCCAGCGCAGCTCGCCCTCGGGTCCTCGCTTCTTGTTCGGCGGGCCGCCGGCCTGCTTGTAGCGGTGCAGGACCGCAGCGTCGGCGACGCGGCGTAGCTGGTGTTCGCCGATCGCGTAGATGGCGTAGTAGAACCAACCGTAGAGCAGCAGCCCGCGGGCGGCCTCCCACATATCTCGCACCTCACTCGACACGGTGGGCGTGAGATCGACGGCAAGGAACCGCTCGGCCCACCCCTCGCCGGTCGGCGGAAGGCGCTCCGCGGTGGCTAGGTCGACCTCCACGAACTTCAGGCAGATCGGGTCAGGCTCCAGCCAGTTGCCGGTCGTCAGGTGCTTTACGCCGCCGTCGGGAGCTTGCAGCTCGGTCATGGCCCTGGATCGTGCCAGCCGGATAGGACAGGAGCCGTGCCTATAAACGATCGTGGCTCGTGCAAATCCGTTGGCCGGTTGGAGCCCGTCGGGGTCTATATCCGCATATGCAACGATCGACGACAACGCAGCCGCTTGCGCTGGGGGAGGATCGGCTCCTTCGCCCGGAGCAGGCGGCCTGGTATCTGAACGTCAAGACGAGCTGGGTCTACGAGGCCGTGAGGACGGGTCGCCTGCCCTGCCACCGGGTCGGCAGGCACATCCGCTTCTCGCGCCCGCTGCTCGACGAGTGGCTCGCTGAGCAGCCACGGCAGTAGCAGAGCCCGTCCTGGTCGAGTGGTGGCTGGCGGGGTGATCGCCCCCCGCCGTGGGGCCATGCCCGCGCCATTTTTGCACGCCCTGATGGGCGTGCGGGCGCTTTGGGCATCGGCCCCACACGGGGTGGGGACCTTGCGAAAGGGACGGCCTCATGTCTCAAGCGGTTGCGGTTGCATCACCTGTCGAGGGTGGCAAGGGCGGCAAGCTGTTCGGTGGAGCGCTCACCGATGAAGCGCTCGACTCCTCGCGCAGCGTGCTCGGCACGACTCAGTTCGGGCATACACGCGGGCTGCAGCAGTTCTACACGCCGCCGGAGGCGGCCGAGTTCATCAAGCTGGCGATCGACCCGTTGGGTCGTGTGCCAGTGCTCGATCCGACCGCGGGCAACGGTGCGCTGCTAGCGCCGTGGCCGCAGGACCAGCGCTTCGGCATGGAGATCGACGGCGATCAGGTCGCTGCCGGGGACTATCACGCGATCACCGGGGACGTGCAGCGCGTCTTTCCGATGCTGCGCAAGCTCGGTGTGCAGTTCCCGCAGATCGTCGCCAACCCGCCGTTCGGCCTTGACTGGACCGACGGTGCCGGCCGGGCGGAGAACAGCACCGTCGCGGTGTGGCGCATGAGCCTCGCCCTGCTCGCTTCAGACGGTATCGGCGTGTTCATCTGCGGGCGCGACCGTTTCCGCCGCGAGGTGCTCTGCCGCGAGGACGCGGGGGGCGTGTTCGCCACGGTGGAGTGCGAGGACCTGTTTGATGGCACGACCCTGCCGTGCGTGATCGCGTTCTTCGTCGGCCCGGAGGACCGCAGCGACGACGGCGGCCTGCTCGTGGAGGCCGAGGCTTGCCGCGAAGAGCTCGCTGAGCGAGCGCTCAGCCACGAGATCAAGCGGGTGCTGCGCGATGTCGGCCACTTCTACGCTGGTGCGTTCGCTCAACCGCAGGCCGGGCCGTGGGAGCTGTGGCGGCTGGTCGCAAAGGAGCTTGAGCGCCGCCGCCGCGAGGAAGCAAGCCAGCGCCCCACCTACTCCGTCGAACTGCGCTCGCGTGAGCGGCTGTCGATCCGGCCGGGGCCGTTCGTCCGCCAAGCGCTCGCGAAGGCCGGGCGGCTGAAGCTCGTCGAGACGCTGCACAACCAGCCGGTGGGCCACTTCGCGCTCAATGCCCTGGACTGGCGTCTGCTCGGCGAGCTGGAGCAGGAGTGCGACCTGACGATCGCGCCGGCCGTGCGCGACGCGGTGGCGCAGGTCGCTTCGGCGGCCGAGCGGGAGGTGATCCCGCTGTATGAGGTCCGCCCGCAGATGCGCCTTGGGTACCTCACCGACCTGGACTCGATCCGTTGCACCTGCTCGGACCCTGAGCGCGGCTTTCAGGAGGGCGAGCGCTACCCGCTGCGCACCGACTCGCGGATCAACGTCAAAGGCGGCGAGAAGGTCACGCGCAACAAGCAGGGCGAGCCGGTCGTGCGCAAGTACGAGGAGGAGGCGAAGGTGCTCGTCATCACGATCGCCGACAAGGAGTTCTGCGAGTCCACCGAGGACATCCAGTACCTGCTCGATCACTTCGAGGTCCCCAACCCCGGTGACATCGCTACCCGCTTTCCCGAGGAGGTAGAGCGCCAGCGACGGCTCCTCGATGAGATCGCTGCTGAGGGCCGCGCCAGCGGCAAGGACCGCGCGTTCGCATGGAAGGGCTTCCAGCGCGAGGATCTGGCGCGTGCGCTTACCAAGACGCGCGAGGGCGGAGGGTTCATCCTCAGCTGGGAGCAGGGTGGCGGCAAGACGCTCGGCGCCGCCGGTTATGCGCTGGGTGCCGTGCGCAACGGCGCTCGCAACCAAGTCCTGTTCATCGTCCCACAGGATCTGATCCCGCAGTACCGCCAGGACATCTCTGAGAAGCTCGGGATCACCGTCGAGCACATCACTACGCCCTCCCAGGCGCGGCGCGTCGCAAAGCACCTGCGCGCTGGCGGCGAGGGCTGGTACATCACCCACTACGAGGTGCTCTCGCTGCTCGGCGTCAAGAACGAGCCGTTGCCCGTCCAAGACGTGCCGGTCAATGAAGCCGCGGGCGAGCGCGTCGTGCTCGACTCCACCGAATTCTGTCCGGCGTGCCGCGCCTCGCGCGATGGCGGCTGGCAGAAGGACAGCCCGTTCGTTTGCTCAGCGGTACACCACGAGCAGGCCAGGGGCGAAGTTCGCAGTCGGACGTGTGGCTACGTCCACAAGAGCCTGCGCGTCAAGAGCGCAGCGCACTATCTCGCCGGCGCGTTCCGCGACGGCGTGATCTGCATCGACGAGGGCACCCTCATCAAGGGTGATAGCTCAGCACGCAGCAAGGCGATCCGTGGCCTACAGGCCCGCAACAAGCTGTTGGCGACCGGCACGCCGATCTCCAACTATGTCAACCAAATCTTCTGGTTGATGTGGTGGTGCCTGGGGGATTCTAGCCTGCGCTTCCCTTACAGCTACGACGGTGGGCTCGCCGCGTTCGAGGCCGACTTCTGTGTCATCGAGTACACCTACGGCCGCCAGGGCTCGGCCACCGCGCACCGCCGCGAGAAGCGCAAGGTGCTCCCGCAAATCACGAACGTCAGCCGGTTCTGGCGGCTGTCGGCGGCAGCGATGATCCGTAGGCGCAAGCGGGACTTCAGCGAGCCGATCGTCCCCTGCACGATGAAGACCGTCTTCGTGCCGATGGGCGTCGCCCAGCGCGAGCTTTACGAGCATTGGCTGAGCAAGGCCACGTTCGCCAGGTTTTTCACCTGGAAGTACCCCGACCACACGCTGGTGCAGAGCGGGCAGATCGAGCGGTTTGCCGCCGCCTGTGGCCAGCTCACCAAGCTTGAGTACGCCACCACCGTCCCGGAGGCGGCGACCGACCGCGGCTGGCCGGGCCTTGCCGGGCTGGAGCACTCCAACTGGACGCCGAAGAATATGAAGACGCTGGAGCTGATCCTCCAGCACGTCCAGGCAGGCGAGAAGATCCTCGTCGGCTCTGACTTGATCGAGACCGGCCGTTGGCTCTGTGACCGCCTGAAGGAAAAGGGCGTGCGCGCTGGGCATATCGTCGAGGAACGGGACGGCAAGGCCGCCACCGTGAACCCCCGCAAGCGCGCGGTCGTGATGCGCGACTTCCGCCACGGCAGTCTCCAAGTCCTGCTCTGCGGCATTCCCGCCATCAGGCTCGGACACAACCTCGATACCGCGTCGGTCGTCCTCGTCGACGGGCTCGTCTTCAGCTACGAGATGTTCGACCAGTTCATCGCTCGCGCCCACAGGTTGAGCAGCAAAAAGCCCGTTACCGTCTACGTGATGCTCACCAAGGGCAGCCTGGATGAGAAGAAGTGGGCGCTACTCTCAGCCAAGGCCGCGGCCGCGGACCTCGCGCTCGATGGGCAGCTCATGGACGAGCGCGAGGAGCCCATCTCGCTGGAGCAGGTGCTCAAGGAACTCCAGGCCAAGGGCGTACCCGT
>JBEKYV010000294.1:0-5052 GCA_049510515.1 Solirubrobacteraceae bacterium
CCCAGGCTGAGCTCGCGGCCCATGTGGAGGTCGAGTACGAGCACGCCCGGGGCTCGATCGAGCAGCAGGGCCTGCGTTTCCTCCAGATCGCTTGCCTCGCCGACGACACTGAAGCCGGCCTCGGCCTCGAGCATCATCCGCAGTCCGTCGCGCACGACCGCGTGATCGTCGGCGATTACGATCGTGAGGGGTGCGTCAACCCCAGTTACGGCCGGTCGAGGCCGGGCTGACAACGCACTACTGGGACTTTGTGAGTCCCTCACCCGCCTCATCGGAGGAGAAGGTGCCGTTGAAGATGTCGCCCGTGAACAGGTGCAGTTTGAAGTTCTCGGGTTCGTGGGCGTTCTCGAAAAACACGCCGAAGCGTTTGATCGCCTGGAGGTGGTACTCGGCCTCGGTGCTGGACAGCAGCTCGTCCTCGCCCTCCCAGAAGGTGATCGAGAGCGCCTTGCCCGTGTCGGGGTCGACCAGTGAGAGCGCGCCCTTGAACCCCTCGCGCGCCATCGTCACCGGCAGGACGTTCTCGTACCAAAGTTTGAGGCCCTCTTGCACCCGTCCCTCGGGCGCCTGGACGTGGGTCACGCGGCAGAACACATGCTCCCCCTTGTGTGTGGGTTGGACGAGATTGAAGCTCGCGCCGATCCTAGCGCGCTGTCGGAGGGGCTGCGATGTCCTCGCCCGTGAGGGTCGAAGGAGGTTGGGCCTCGCGGCCATGCCGACCGTCAGCCGGTGGCCAACGTATGTAGGATGCCTGCGGTGGTGCGCGCGACTCTGTACATGACGGTCAAGGAGGGTCGCGGGCCGGACTTCGAACGGGCCTGGCGGGCAATCGCCGAGCAGGTGAAGGCCGTTCCCGGGAACGTCCGCCAGACGCTCGCTCGAGACCCCGAGGACTCCGACAGCTTCGTCGTCACCAGCGACTGGAGCGACAGGGAGGTGTTCGGGGAGTTCGAGCGCAGCCCGGAGCAGGACGAGTTGACGGCGCCGCTGCGCGAGCTGCGCTCCTCGGCGCGCATGACGGTGCACGACGTACTCATCGACATAGAGGGTGGCGCAGACGGCTCCAAGCCGCCGAGCGGGGATCCTCTTCTTCAAACGGACGGAGGGGCGAGCTGAATGGCCGCACGTGTAATGGTTTTCGCCAAAATCAAGCGTGAGGACGCCGAGGCGTTCGAGGCGGCGTACGCGCAGGTCACCGCCAACGTGAAAGGCACGGCCGGGCACCTCGGCGACGAGCTGCTGCGCCGGCGTGAGCCGGCCGACCCAGACGGGGAGCCGCTCAGCTACATCCTGCTCAGCGAGTGGGAGAGCAAGGACGCCTTCCTGGCGTGGGAGGAGTCGGTGGCCCACGTCGCCAAGCGCTCGCCGATGCACCCTTACTGGGCGGGCACCAACGAACGGATCATCTACGACGTCGCCCACACGATCAAGCCAACCGCCTGAGGGGGTCTCATGTACGCACGCGTCAACACCACCGAGTGGAACCCCGAGAAAGTCGACGCCGGCATGCAGCTGACGGAGGAGAAGATCATCCCCTCCTACCAGGAGCATCCTGGCTTTCGCGGCTACATCCTGCTGACCGAGCCCGACGGCGGCCCGCACGCCGTGGCGATCACGCTGTGGGACAGCGAGGAGACCAGGGAGTCGAGCGCCGGCATCGCCCGGGCGATGGTCGGAGAGCTCAAGGATGTGCTGCAGGCACCGCCCAAAACCGACCACTACGACGTGCGCTTCTACGTGCAGGGCTAACGAAAGGAGGGGGTGTCATGGCGCAGTACTGGGCGCTCATGTGGGACATCAAGCCGGGTTCGCAGGACGCCGTTCGTCAGGCCTTCAAGGAATACGGCCGTCCCGATCACACGATCCGCGACGACGATGGCAATCCCGTCGGGACGCTGATCAGCACACAGGTGTTCATGAAGAACGACACGGTGATCAGGGTGGTCGAGACGACCGACGACGTGCCCCTGCCGGTGCTTGGCCAGCACATGGGTCGCCAGCCGGCGATCCGCGAGCTGGAGGACAAGCTCGACGAGTACGTCGCCGAGCCGCGCGACATGTCCACCAGCGAGGGCTCGCGGGAGTTCTTCATGAAGAGCACGATGGAGCTGCTGGTCACGCGGCGGCACGACGAATGAGCGGGGGGCCTCCCGCGAGACCGCCGGGGGCGCCGCCCCGACCGGCCGGTGGTGGACCCCCGGGCTCGCCGGGCGGTCCCCCCGGAGGTGGGCCGCCCGGACCAGGTGGGCCGCCCGGAGCAGGTGGGCCGCCCGGGGGGCCACCGGGCCCGCCGATCGTGGTGGACGAGCGGCGCGCGGCCGACTTCGCGTCCCTGTTTCGCCTCGACGGCCAGCGCGTGGTCGTCGTCGGCGGCTACGGCGGCATCGGGGAGGTCACCTCGCGCCTGTTCGCTGAGTGCGGCGCCGAGCTGATGATCGCGGGGCGCTCGCGGGAGAAGGCGCAGGCGCTCGCCGAGGAGCTCGCCGGGGCGGGGCACGTCGCGCACGGGGTGCGCGTGGACATCTCCAGCCGCGAGAGCGCGCGCGAGCTGATCGCGCGGGGCAGACGTGAGCTGGGTGGGGTGGACGTGCTCGTCAACCTCGCCGGGATCGACATCGAGGCGCCGGCCGAGCGCTTCGAGGAGGAGGCGTGGGACTCGCTGCTGGACATCAACCTCTCGGGCGCCTTCTGGCTCTCCCAGGCGGCCGGCGAGGCGATGATCGACGCCGGCCGCGGCGGGCGCATCATCCACTACTCGACCACGCGCAGCGTCGCGGGCGCGCGCCGCGGCTTCGCTGGGTACGCCGCCTCCAAGGCCGGCCTCAACGGCCTGATCCGCCAGCTCGCCACCGAGTGGGGCAAGCACCGCATCACCGTCAATGGGGTCGCGCCCGGGTTCGTCCCGACCGAGCTCGTGCGCGAGGCGGCGTCTGATGATAGGTTCGTGGCGATGATGCTCGGACGGATCCCCTTCGGCCGCTTCGGCGAGCCGGTCGAGCTGGCGAGCACGACGCTGTTCCTTGCCTCGCCGGCGGCCAGCTTCGTCACCGGGCAGGTGCTGTTCGTCGACGGCGGCGTCACCGCGAGCTCTTGACGATGTCCTCCCCTACCGCCGATAAGCAGCGGATCGCGAGTTCCTGACGATGTCCCCGTCTCCGGCCGACAAGCAGCGGATCGCGTACATCGGGCTCGGTGTGATGGGCAACGGCATGGCCTGCCGGCTGGTCGAGGCGGGGTATGACGTCAGCGTCTACAACCGCACGCGCGCCAAGGCAGAAGAAGTCGAGAAGCTTGGCGCTCGCGTTGCCGACTCGCCCGCGGACGCGGCGCGCGAGGCCGATGTGGTGATGCTCAGCCTCGCCAACCAGGAGATCGTCGCGCGAATGCTGTTCGACGCCGATGGGGTGTTCGAGACCCTCGGGAAGGGTGGCTACATCCTCGACATGAGCACCGTCCCGCCCGACTTTCCCAGGGAGGTCGCGGCGCGCGCGGCCGAGGCCGGCTACCACGCGCTCGATGCGTGCGTGCTCGGCAACCCGATGCACGCCCGTCAGGGCGAGATGCGGGTCATGGCCGGCGGCGAGGAGGGGGACTTCCGGGCAGTCGAGCCGCTGCTTGAGGTGCTCGGCAAGGAGGTGACCCATGTCGGCGGCAGCGGCATGGGCGCGACGATGAAGCTCGTCCTCAACATGCTGATGGGGGTCCAGATGCCCGCGCTCGCCGAGGCGGTCGTGTTCGGCGAACGCGCCGGGCTGGAGCGCGAGAAGGTGCTGGAGATGATCGCCAAGAGCGGCTACAGCTCGCCGGTGATGAGCTTCCGCTGCGCGATCATGGGGCAGCGCAACTTCGAGCTGGCGGCGTTCAAACTCGGGCTGATGCGCAAGGACATGACGCTCGTGCTCGGCGAGGCGCAGAAGGCGGGCGTGCCGATGCCCGTCACGGAGAGCGCCCACGCGATGCTGACAGCCGCCCAGCAGCAGGGGCTCGGCGACCTCGATGTGGCGGCGATGCTCGCTTTCCAGGAGCGGATGTCCGGAGTGCACGAGTACCCCTGGCCCGTCGCCGATGCCGAGGATGGTGGGGCCGCGACGTGACCGTCGAAGGCCGGGGGAGCACCGTCGGGATCGTCGAGGATGGTGCTTTGGCGTGGGCTCCCAACGGAGCCACGTCGTGATCATCGACGTCCACGGGCACATCACCCACCCCGAGCTGTTCAAGCGCTACCCGATGCCGCCCGCGCTCGCGGACATCGAGGGGATGCTCGACCGCAAGTCAGAGGCGGGGATCGGCGTGACGATCGTCGGCAGCCCGGTCGGCTTCGGGACGATGAGCAAGCGCGGTCACGACAACTACGCGCAGTCGGCCGACGAATTGAAGTCCTTTCACGAGTGGCTGGCCGAGACCGTGCGCAAGCATGCTCCGCGGCTGGCCGCCTACGTGTACACCAACCCGTTCGGTGACTCCGCGCTGCTTGAGCAGACCGCGCAGACGGTGCGCGACGGTGGGTTCGTCGGGCTGATCGTCAACACCAGCATCCACGGCGAGTATCTCGATTCGCCGCGTGCTGACGAGTTCTTTGCGATGGCGGCCGAGCTCGGCAAGCCGATCTTCCTGCACCCACCCGCCGAGCCGGTGGGCAGCGACAGCATCGAGGACTTCCGTTTGGTTGAGCAGGTCGGGCGGTTCATGGACGTCACCGTCGGCCTGGCGACGCTCGTGTTCGCGGGCCGGCTGGAGCAGCATCCCGACCTCGAGCTGATCGCGGCCACGGCGGGCGGCGCGATCTCGCTGCTGGCGGGGCGTATGGACCAGGCCTACCAGCCGCGCCACTGGGCCGGCGGCGGTCCGCCCGGTGGTGGGGGGCCTCCTGGTGGCGGACCCCCCAGCGGTGGGCCTCCCAGCGGTGGGCCTCCCAGCGGTGGGCCTCCCAGCGGTGGGCCTCCCAGCGGTGGGCCTCCCAGCGGTGGGCCTCCCAGCGGTGGCCCCCCGCCGATGGCGCAGTACACCAAGAAGATCACTCAGCCCCCGAGCACGTATCTGCGGCGCGTGTAT
>JBEKYV010000295.1:0-5018 GCA_049510515.1 Solirubrobacteraceae bacterium
TCGAGGTCACGACCATGCCGCCGGGTGCTCGATCGTATCGTCGTCGCGCCGCTCGCCAAGCTTCGCCGCGTTAGCTGAACCCGCTCGGGGCTCCCAGGGGTCGATCGCATCGCCACGCCCGGCGTCCACCAGCGGCACAAGCTCCTGCAGGTCGCGCGCGCGAGGCAGGGGTCTGCCGCGGGTTTGCTGGTGGTCATTGCTCGTCTTATGCTTGTCTCGTCCCGGTCCAGCTGTCTGAGGCGTCGCTGCGCATGGCGCGTGCCCAACTGGTCGCTCTCATATCAATGACATGGGTGCCGGCGAAGACCCTACTCGATCCGCTCTTTGAAGCTTGACGGCCTGGCACTCTAGAGGGAACGTGTTCCCTGGTCAGATTGCTTCCAACCACAGAGGTTCCGGGGGTGCGGATCAGCCAGCACCCCCAGGTCGCGCTCGGCCGCGCGGTGCGTCTGCGCCGGGAAGAGATCGGGATGACACAGGAGGCTCTGGCCGACGCCGCCGAACTCGACGCGACCTCGATCCGCAGAATCGAGCGCGGCATCGCCAATCCCACCTGGGATGTCGCCGACCGGGTCGCACGCGCCCTCGGGCTGGCCCTTCACGAGCTTGCGCGCAGCGCCGATGCGCTGGAGACCCGAGACCGCCAGCCCACCGATAGGCCGCTGGGACGCCGGTAGGATTTGCGGCGTAGATCCGCGCGCGATTGCATTCGCCGCCGCCGGGGACGCGATCGTCGTCGGCGAACTCCCCAAGCGGACCGGGGACGTGCCATTGGCGACGGGTTTCATCGCGCGATACACCCCGCACGGCCGGGACTGCTCGTTCGGGGCGGGGGGTGTCGTCATCAATGACGAAATGGGAGGCGCGAGCGCCATCGCGGTGCAACCCAACGGGCGTATCGTGATCGCGGGCTGGAGCCACAAGGCGTTCATGGCCGCGCGCTACATCGGAGGCGGCACTCCTCACACCTGCGGCGGCGGCGCAGGTGGTAAATTGCGCATATCATGATAAGTAGGCGTAACGCGCGAATCGTGCTATAGTGGGCAGAAGGAGGTAGCAACCCATGCCGGCCATCGGATCACAGCCCAAGCTGCTCTCCGCCACCCAGGCGGCCGACCTGCTGAACGTCAGCCGGCGCACCATCCTGAACTGGATCGAAGCCGACAAGGTGCCCTACGTGAAGCTCCCCGGGGGCGACTACCGCATCCCCCTCTCCGGGCTGCTCTCCTCCCTGTCAGGGACCTACCGGCTCGACGAGGAGATCCGCGCGCTGGACGAGCGCAACGCGGGGCTCACCGACGAGGACATTCAGGCCGCGATCGGCGAGTAGTCGCCCCTAGAGTGCCGCACGTGCGGCCCGTCGTTCTCGACACCAGCGTGGTCCTTCCCGCGACGCTCTCGCCGCGTGGCTACCGTCGCCGGTTCTGGGTGCTGCTCGCATTCGGTGCCCTCGCCGCACGAAGCAATCTCGCACGCCTGGAGGCCGAAGCTTTGCGCAGGGAGGCAAGTGCAGCGGGCAGCGAGAGTGGCGGCTTGCCAGTCGATGCGCTGGCAGCGCAAACCGACGCGCGTTATCGCCGGCTCAACGAACTGCTGCCACCGGGCTGCCCAGACGATTGGCGACTCGTCGGCTCCAGGCCGCTTCTGGAAGAGTACGTGCGCAAGCTGCGCGAGGCCGGACCAAAGCTCGACCAGGCGCTCCGGCCGAATGGCATCGAGGTCGTGCGGCGGCAGATCGAGAGCGTCTGCGCGGACATGACCGAGGACTTCGATCCCACGAAGATCCCACGCTATACGGCCGATCGAAACGACGACCCGATCGTGCACACCGCACTACTCGCCGACGCCACCTGGCTCATCGCTGATGACCGCAAGCACATCTCAACCGACCCGCACGGCATCACCGAATACGAGCTGCCCGGCAGCGAGCGCCGGGTGTCGGCCGTCACCTTCAGCCGCTTCCTGGAGCACCTGACCGACATCGACCTCGACCACGTTGACCCGGGTCTGCTCGCAGCTGCGTTCGGCCCACTCACATAGCCCGGGGGTTCAACTAACCCTGGATCCCTCGATAACGGGCCGAGCATCCGGATTCGATGCCCGCCCACCCCGAGCCAGGGGCAATTGACCGAGTGGCGGGTCGCGCATCCTGGCAGATTGGTCTACCCGGAGTGTGGGGTGTGCCCAACACCGCCAAGGACCCCCAGGTCGCGCTCGGTCGCGCCATCCGGCTGCGCCGCGAAGAGCTCGGCATCTCAGCGATCGTTACGGTCTCGGCCATGAGATTGTTCTATGTGGATGACTCGGGCAACGAGGCGGTCACGACGTTCTCGGCTGTGTCTGTGTCGGTGCGAGCATGGACGGTGGCGCTTGATTCGTGGCTCGGGTGGCGGCGCCATCTGCACTCGGCTCACGGGATTGACGTACGGGTGCGGCTGCACGCGGCGGACTGGCTGGCGGGCAGGGGTCGTCCTTCAGATGATTCCGCGGCGGCGATCAACCGCAGCAAGCCGATTCGATGGCGAGAGTTCGTGTCCGCGCTGGATGCCATCGCCGCGATGCCGGACGTCCAGGTCATGACTGTGGTCGCGCGTGGTGATCGTCGCAAGCCACCCTATCGGTCGCTGATGGTCTGGATCGACCGGCGCCTGCGGGAGGCTGACGATCATGGTCTGATCGTCCTCGATGGCGAGAGTGGCGAGTTGCGCACGATGCATCGCGAGTTGGATATCGCAACGCGGCGAGTCGTGGAGGATCCTTGGATGCGCGATGCGCGAGAGAGTCAGTGGCCGCAGGTGGCGGACTTCGTCGCGCATGTGGCGTTTCAGGCGATCGTGCGTGCTCCCAGCCGCGCCTTCCTCTGGGAGTGGTATGAGCAGCGCCTCGGAACGGTCATCGTTCGTGATGAGTGGGGCAGGCACGGCGTCAGGGGCTTGGAATGACGAAGAGCCACCCGGGGGTGGCTCTTCGCAAGACCTAGCAGAACCGGGTTCCCGCCGATGCCGGCGGCCCGACCCTGCACCGTGCAGTTTAGCGCGTGTCGTTGCTGTGCCGGGAGGTGGGCTCGGGCGTCTGTGTGGTGTCCTCCTCATGAGCTCGATCGCTTCGGCGGGCAGCCTCGGCATCCAGTCCACAACCGGTTCTATGCGCGATCTCGCGTGCCATCACGGGCGAGGCATGGTATCGAAGGCTGGGATGGATGGCGCTGAGCGAATGGCGAATGGGTGTGGGGGTAGCTGTTCATGGCCGCTCCTCGCCAGCCACCACCCAGGTCGCGCGGCATGGAGGCCGCGCGCCCCACACGTTGGCCTGCGCGTACACTCGCGTGGACGATCCCTGATCCTCAGCGCCCGCTCCCACGCCCCGGTCTGGCCGCTGCGTGCGAGGCGGACGGCGTAGGGTCAGCGCGGAGCGCACGAAGGAGGACCATCGCAGTTCCAGGGCTTCTGCCGGGACCTGCACAGCGAGTGCATCGACGTGGTCGCCAACGCGATCCACTCGGCGGGCGTATCCGGTGCGATGAACAGCTCGGCCGTCGCCGACATCGCGTTGACCGCCCTGTCCCGCAACCGCCAGCTCGACCGGGGGAACGCCAGTCCGAGCAGCATCGGCGCGGACTTCAAGAGCTTCGACCTCGACATCTGGGACGCCGCAAATCAACTCGACGCTCGTACAGCGATGCGGTCGAGGCGACTGGAGCGACTGAATGTCTGGCGTAACGCCATCGCCCATCAAGATTTTGACTTCACGCGGCATCAGCAGGAGGTGCTCGCGGGCGCTACCAGCCTCGTCCTGGGCGAGGCACGTGCCTTTCGCTCGTGCTGCAACCGGCTGGCGGTGACGTTCGACAAGGTTCTCGCCCTCCACATGGAGTCGATCGTTGGCGGAAGGCCCTGGTGATACCGTTGGTAAAGCAATGACCCCCACGAGCGCACATCAATGGCAACGTAGTGGAGTTCCCAAGGTCGGCTCGATCGTCGGTGTCCGTATGGGCCGCGAGATCAAGCGTGCTCGCGTCATCGAGGATCGTGGCAACATCGGCGCAGGTGGCCGGCGCATCGTGCGCGTCGAGATCGACCCGAACCCATCATTCGACGACGAGCCCACACGCTTCGAGCGGCCAGTCGAGTGGCTGCTGGACGCTCCAGCCTGAGCGCTGGCACACGGGCTGTGCCCGTGGTTTCCGGAGGGGCCACCGTCGGAGCGCTGTTTTTCTGGCCTTCCTCGCCAGTCACCCCGGTTGCGCGGCATGGAGGCCGCGCGCCACGCGCTGGCCTCCGCGGCCACCCGCGTGGACGATCTCTGATCCTTATCTCCTACTCCCGGCGCCGCGCCCCGGTCTGGCCGCCGCGCGCAGCAAGCCGATTCGATGGCGGGAGTTCGTGTCCGCCGTTCTATGTGCGGTCTTCGAGTGCCTGTGCGATCTGTTCGCCGTGGGGTGTGAGCCACCAGGCGTTGGGGTGCCCCGGCTTCCCGGGTTGCTTGAGGAGCAGGCCTTTGTCTGCCAGGCGTGCGAGCGACCGAGCGCGGCCTGGGGGTCCTTGGCGGTGTTGGGCACGCCATCCGGCTGCGCCGCGAAGAGCTCGGCATCTCACAGCAGGACCTCGGCCTCGAGGTTGGCCACGACCAGGGATGGGTCTCGCACATCGAGAACGGCCGCACCAACCCGGCCTACGGCACAGTCGATCGGATCGCCAGGGCGTTGGCGTGGCCGATGTCCCGCCTCGTCTCGCTTGCCGAGTCCGTCGAGACCGAAGATCGCAAGCCGCTCGACGCACCACTGCGCGGCGAGCATGGTCGGCGATCGAGTAGCTGACTCGTCGCGGGGACGACCGGCCTGGGCTCCCCGTTGCCAAAGGCACACGCGGTCTTGGTTGCGGCCAGTTCCGGATGGCCATCCGCCGCGATACGCACCAGCTCAACGGCGCTGTCCACCAGTGCGCGCAGGTTGCCGGTGACCTGCACCACCCGGTTGTGCTCCTCAGCCGAGAACGCCTCATATGCTGCCTGCCACGCAT
>JBEKYV010000296.1:0-5001 GCA_049510515.1 Solirubrobacteraceae bacterium
CAGCCGCTCGGCGCGAAAGCGCGCCAGCCTTCTGCCATGCCGACTATGCCCGTCCACGTCTCGGGTCGGGGCCATCGGCCTGTCAGAACTCGATGTCCGGGTGCGCCCAGTCAGATGAGCTGAAATTGCCGCGTTCCCAGTCCGCATCGATCGAGTGCACGAGCTCCAGGTTCGCCGACCCGGAGGGATTATCGACCCCCTGTCGCCGCCCACGGCGAACGTGATGAGAGGTGTGCTTTCAGCCCAGAGCGAGTGTCTCCGCCGATACCCTCCAGACTGCTGCTCTGGACGAGTCTCGATCGCGTCGGCTGGGGCTCGTCAGACGACTGCTCCCGTGGGGGGGCGAGCCAGCAGTCTGGGCGTTGGCGGTGGCTGCGCCTCGAAGCGTTCGGCGGTCGGCTGGGCGGTTATGTGTGGTGTTGGTCCTGGCGGTGGTGGCCGATGCGAGCGATGTCACGGCGTGTTGAGGGGCATCGCCACCACGCAGTGTCCGTCTGCTCGTCCCAGGATGGCGTTGCAGGATGGGGGTGACCCGGGCAGGCTGGTCGGGCCTGACCCCAGCCGCCACGTGTCTCCGGGAAGAACTGTTCCTGGAGATAGTCCGCGAATCGCTCCAGCAGCGCCGCACCGCGCTCCTCGGGCGGAACGATGAACGAGATACGGCCTGTCTCAGATAGTTCGCGGAGGTGCACCACCCAACACGTCGCGCTGTCCCATTGCTCCCGACCGTAGGAGACCTCCAAAGGGATCGCCTGCGGCTGTTGCAGGTCAGCAAGGACGGCATCCACCGCCTCGGTCAGCCAGCCTGGCGGGCTCTCGGTACTCACCACACGATTGTTGCAGCGAGCCCGCTTCCATGTACCGCCCGCGCCTCGCCTTTGTCCCAAGTCGCGTGAGGGCGCCGCTGTTGATGACGGACGATCACGAGGCGGGGGTCTGGGCGAGCAAGGACGGCCGCATGTGGCGCATGGGCAAGGAAGCCGATGTCGCGTGGATCCGGCAGAGCACCGCGGCTCGGCTGCGATGTGGCCTGCTTGGCCGTAAGGGACGGGGTTCTACGCCCGCGTGGGACATGCTCTACGATTGTGCTTCATGTCTAACCATTCGGTTAAGCAGAAGTGATTCGCGGGGTCGATCCGAAGGGTGGCGGATGGTCGCTGGTGTGTCCACACCCCGTGGCAGGGCGGGATGACCATGTCCGTGCCTGTGCCTATGCGCCTGGTTCGCGAAGGCGACGCATAGCGCTGATATCGGCGTTGCTATTCGCATTCGCGGCTACGGCCGCGCAGGCAAGCGCGGCAACGCGGGGCTCGTTGGCGATCACCGTCCGCGGGCTGCCAAGAGACCAGCCCGCGGTAGTCGTGGTCAGCGGTCCCCGATATCGCCATGTCGTATCGACTGGGCGTGCGTCGCTCAGAGGCCTGCAGCCGGGCGTCTACGTTCTCACGCTCCGACCCGTCGTCATCAGGCGCGCGAGCGGCCGCGTCGTTGCGGGTGCCACTGCGTATCCCGCCAAGGGGAGACTTGTTGTCCGCGTTCGACCCCGCCGCACGACTCATCTAATTGCCTCGTATGCCGGCGTGGTCAACCCTGCTGTGGAGTCGCTGCCCAGTCCATTGCTCAGTGTCGTGGGTAACCCCGACACTCCCTTGGGCGTTGTGCTACCAGCCAGCGCGCGTGTTCCCGCGGTCGGCACCATCTTTACCAGCGCGCCCGATTCGACGCTGCCTTACGGCCTCGTCTCACGTGTAACGAGTAGAACGCGCCAAGGCGGCTTGCTGCTCGTTTCTCTCAAGGCTGTGCCTATCGTCGACGCTACACCGGAGCTCAGCTTTCAAGGAAGCTTGCCTCTTGAGCCGGCAGCAGTCGCGGCAACCTCCGCGCACGCCGCCAGCAGCTGCAGTTCGCCGAGTCTCCTCAACTTCAGTGCCCAACTCGACAGCGTTGAAGTACGTCGGGCATTCCTTGGAGCTTGGCCGCCGCAGCTTGAGCTCACCATAGCTGTGCGAACGACGGAGGCTCTCGGCGTTTCAGCAGCAGCGCTCGGCATCAACTGCGATTGGACGATCGCAGAACTTGGACCGTACCAAGAGGCGATACCCGTAGGACCAATCGTGGTGCCGGTCTACGCTACGTTCCCCGTGGAAGCTGGCATTCATATCAACGGCACACTCAACGTCGGAACATTCAATGTGGCGAGCACGACGGTGGCGGCGGTGGCAGCAGGTGGGGATTACAACGAAGCTTCGCTGACTCAACAGGGCAGCAACGTGTGGCTCACCGGCTCGCCTTCGCTGTCTGGCAGCGCGAAGCTCTCGGCTTCCATCGGGGTGCAAGCTGGCATCGGTGTCGCAAAGGCAGCCAACGTCCACGTCCAGGCCAACTTTGGTCCTGAACTCGATTGGACATCGGGGCAAGACTGCAAGCTTCTCCTGGACATGGGCTCCCTCAGCGCTGGTGTGAGCGTCTTCGGTGGCTCGCTCAACACCCCCAGCTTCACACCGTTGCAAGTCCAGCTATGGAGTGGATGCCACTCAACAGCTCCGCCTCCAATATCCGGTCCCACGCCACCAGCTACCCCCACATCGCCACCCGCCGCACCAACATCGCCACCAACACAAGCTCCAACACTCACGTCACCAACAACGCCGCCGTCGTCACCACCGCCGCCAACATTCGCAGAGACCCCAGGACCGGGTGGTGTCGCGACCTTTACTGACTATCTCAATGAGAGCGGTGAGGGCCCGCGAATCCCCGCATACGAGACTGTTCAAGTGCAATGCCGCGTGGAAGGGTACGAACCGGCTGACCATGGGATTCCAGACAACTGGTATTATCGGATCGCTTCAAGTCCGTGGGGTGACGCCTACTACGCCTACGCAGAACCCTTCTATAACAATGGTCAGACGTCGGGCTCCTTGATTGGAACGCCAGCTGTCGACACCTCCGTGCCTATCTGCTAGCGAAGCAGTGTTTACGCAATCTCCGAGGACGCCAATCGCCGGGGGCGCGTAATCAAGGCACTCGCGCCCATCTCCCAACGACGTGTGGCCGCTACACGAACACTCCGGGCGTTTGCGATGGTCTCAACCCGCCGGGGTGAGGAAAGTGGCGAGCTCGGCGGGAGTGCGGGCGAGCGCGTCGGCTCCGGCGGTGAGCAGCTCCTCTTCTGAGCCGATGCCCCAGAGAACGCCGATGGCGCGGATGTCGTGCTCGTGGGCGGCTGCGATGTCGTGCTTGCGATCGCCGACCATCACCGGCCGCGCGCGGGGCGGGAGCGCCAGCATCGCGCGCCCGACGGTCACGGCCTTGTGCTCGTTCTCGCTGTCGAGCTCGGGGCCGATCACCGCGGCGAAGAACCCGCGCAGGTGTAGCGCGTCGAGCAGGGGCTCGGCCAGCGCACGCGGCTTGGAGGTGGCGATGACCAGCGGCAGGCGCTCCGCGAGCGCGTGAAGGATCTCGCGGATGCCGGGGAAGACGGTCGTCTCGCGGGCCGCCAGCTCGCGATAGCGCACGCGATAGGAGTCGACGCAAGGCTGAACGAGCGACTCCTCGCCGACCAGCGCGCGAAACGTGCGGTGAAGGGGAGGGCCGAGGTACCCGTGCAGCTCATGCTCCGGCCTCGCGGCCACCCCGTTTGACGTGAGCGCGTGGTTGACGCCGCGCGCGAACGGCACGCGCGAGTCAACGAGAACGCCGTCGAGGTCGAACAGCACAGCGTCGTGATCGGTCATCCCGGCAGATCATGATCGCCCGCCGGCAAGATGCGTGCCCGGCCTCGCGGGGACGGCAAGCATCGATTCGATCATCTCTCTACGAGTTGATCCTCGACGAGGCCGGGATGGCTGCGACGCGCCCAAGCGCCCGGCTCCTGGAGGCAGTGCAGCACGCGGGTGTGAAGACGATCGCGATCGGTGACCCGGGGCAGCTCGCCTCGGTGCAGGCCGGCGGGTGGCTCGGTGTGGTAGGTCGCGCGCTCGGTGCGCAGCGGCTGATGGAGGTGATGCGCCAGCGCGCGACCCCGGGGAGCGCAGGGCGCTCGGCGCGCTGCACGACGGGCACCCACAGCGCTACCTCGACTGGGCCAAGCACAACCAGCGGATCGAGACGTTAAACGACCCCGCCGGCGCGCGCGAGCAAGCCCTCGCCGAGTGGGCGCACGCAGCCGCCGCGGCCGGGCCAGCGCAGACAGTGATGATCGCCAGGGACAACGAGACACGCGACCGTCTGAACCACGGCGCGCGCGAGCTGCGCCGCGGTCTCAGAGCGCTCGGCGAGGAGCCCTCCTACGGCCCAGTCGATGTCGCCGTTGGTGACCGCGTGATCTGCCGCCGCAACGACGGGCAGCTCGACGTAGACAACGGGATGAGAGGGACCGTGTGCCACCTCGACTCCGACAAGGTCGTGATCGACACCGACGGCGGGCTCGTACGCGAGATGCCCGCCGCCTATGTCGCCGAGCACGTGGAGCACGCATACTCCCTGACCGGGCACGGGATGCAGGGCGGAACAATCGAGGGTGCGATCGTTGTCGCCTCTCCCCGGGATCTCACCGCCGGCTGGTCGTACACAGCGCTCTCCCGCGCGATAGAAACCACACGCTTGCTCGTCTACGACGATGACCTCGAGCGGGAGCGCAGCGAGTTCGCGCCCACCGACCAGACCCCGGCAGCAACCAGGAACGAACTGCTCGAGCGGGTGGGCCGGCGGATGCTGGAGCGCGACGACGAAGACCTTGCGATCGAGCAGCTCCCAGGCGCAGGCCGCGCCGACGACCCCAGGCTCGCCAGCGCCCGAACACACGCGACAGAGCCACCACAGGAGCAAGCTGCCGCCCGTGCCGAGCCCACCCCACTGGCCACGCCGATCCCGGCGCGGCTGCAGGAGCTATGCGAGCGCATCGACCAGCTGCACGTGCAGCTCCCGGCGCTACCGACCCGCGAGCTGCAGCGCATTGAGGACCTCGACGCCCGCGCCCACACCCTCACCACCCAGTACGAG
>JBEKYV010000297.1:0-4999 GCA_049510515.1 Solirubrobacteraceae bacterium
TGCTGATGATTGTCGGCGACTACGCCGAGGACTACGAGATCCTCGCCCTCCTTGACCGCGTAGGGCTCGTGCTACCAGGGATGCTCAGGCGCGCGGTGATGCCCGACGCAGCCGAGCGCACGATCCGGGGTCGCCTCAACGACAAGCTGGTACGCAAAGGGCTCGTCGCGCGCTGGCCAGCAGTGCTCCGCGACATGCCACGCGGCTCAGCACCATACCTCTACTCACTGACACGCTACGGGATGCAGGTCGCCAAGGCTCGCCAGCCCGCCGCGATCCCACCCAGCCGCGAGTTCCGAGAGCAAGAAGTCGAGAAGGACGGAGTCATCCGGCACAACCTGCACACCCTCTCGTGGGTTATCGAACTGCGACGCCTCCTCGGCGAGCAAGCGATAGAGAAGTGGCGCACACCACGCTGGCCGGCGGGAACATGCCCAGTACCACAGGTAGGGAGCGGTCGCAGCCGACACCGACTTACCCTCAAGGACGTCAGACACGCCAAGCACATCGCGATCTTCGACATCGACAACGAGGACATCATGCGGCTCGACCCCGACGCAACGTGCGACATAAACCTCCTACAACACGGCCTCACCTTCGACCTTATCCTCGAGCTCGACCTCACCGACCGATCCTCATACAACATCACAAAGTTCAAACGCTATGACGCATTCCTAACCGCCTGGTGGCCAGAGCTGCGCCGCTACCAGCAGCTAGGCACACGACCCATCGTGCTCTTCATCTGCCGCACCCCCGAGATGGCCCTCGCCTACGCCACCGCCGCCGACGAAACACTACGCGGCAGCATCGGCGTCACCGGCAGCCCCGCGCACAAGCGCTACTACCCCGCACGCGAGCACACCTTCTTCGCGGCCGAGGCCGACATCTACAACAACGACCTCGCCGTACTCGCACTACCCCCCATACCACCCGACATCCGCCAAGCGCTCGAGAACACACCAGGCCTCTCCCCAGCACGGGTACAACTCCTCCCCAACCGCATCCGCGCCGCCAACCGAACAGGCAAAGCCAGATAACCTCGCTGGCTCCACCGCGCCGACAATCACCCCAATGGCTGGCGATGCCAAATCGACGCGGACGTCGCAGTCAGCGGCCGCCCGCACCAAGTTGCTACTGCGCTCGGGACGCGAGTTAGGGTTTTGCTTGCCAGCCGCGGCCCTTCTTGATGACCTTGCCTTCCTGCTGGAGCGCCGGGAGAACCCGGTAGAGATAATTCTGCTTGATGTTCATTCGGGCGGCAAGCTCGGAAATGGTGATCCCGGGTTGCGCCACGACCAAGGCCAGTGCCTGCGCGCTGCGTGCGCCGCTCCCTTTACGCCTGCCTACTTTGCGCCCTGCACCACCGCGCGTGGGGCGCGCCGCTGGCGCTTTTGGCTCTGCCGTGGCGGGTTTCGCGACGCCTGAACTGCGTGTTTTCGAACCGCGTGGACGACCCGACCCGCGACGACCCGACACTTGGCGAGCGACGGGCGCCGTCGCGGCCCCGTTCAGGCCACCGAGCGCGGCAGAGGCCGCTTCCAGATCGTGATACTCCGCCACCAGGGGCTTCAACTCTGCCAGCCGATCCACGATCTCTTGCCGCTTCTCATCCAGGAAATCGGTCATGATTGCATCCTCGTCCTTTTTAGGGTGAAATAGGCATTGGCTTGCAACTGTCGCCATAACGTACCCTACAACGATTCCCGGTCGCACGACTCCTAGCCACGACCGCCGCATAAAAGTCGTCTGAGCCGGAGGTTCGTGTTGTGGTTAGGGCTAGCAAGAACTCAGGTTTGTTCTTCGGCTTCTCGCATGAATTTGACCAAGAGCGTCTTGGCGTCGACGAAGACATCGACGAGCCAGCTCAAGAGTCCGAGCACGTCATTCTCCTGCAGGGTGGGCAACGTACTTGGACCGCGCCTTGTCCCTGTCCTTCTCCTTGGGGGCGATTGCGTTGGCCAGCTTCCACTTCCAGCGGGCCTCTCCGCCGGGGGTCATCTGCCGCAGCTCGATCGGCATCTCAGTGGCCTGGTGGCGCATCTTGCCGCTGATCCAGGCCAGCCCTTCGAAGAACTCCTCGTGGAAGGCACCAGCGCCGACGATGCTCGCCCAGTCCTTGTAGATGTGCGGGTCAGACTGACGCCGCACGTAAGGCCTGAAGGCTGCCTCCCTGTCCGGCTTCCAGTCCGGCGATCTCCGTTGCTTCCAGTCCTCGATAGCCGCCTGGATCTTGACGTCGGTGTTCTCGGAGGCGAGCGCCTGTTGCTCATCGGGCACGCGCTTCCATGCTGCTTGCAGCGCCGAATCTGCCGTGTAGGCCCAGTTCAGCACATGCATGAGCTTGACCCAGATGGTGTAGGCGAGCGACGAGTCGCGCTGCGACTCGATCCGCTCGAGGTCGTCTAGGGCCTGAGATCCTTGAGAAGACCCGCCTAGCCATTGCCGCGGGGCCGCCTGCGATCCCAGAGGCGACAAAGACCCCCGCCATCGCCGAGTTCTCCTCCGAGGAGGTCTATGAGCAGCTCAATCGGGTTATCTCGGCTTGGACCCAGGGGCTCGCTCGGCGGATGCTGGCTGTGCCGGGCATTCGACGCACACCTTGACGTACTGCTCGGTCTCGGTGTCGAGGAAGGCAGCGACCCATGCGACTGACGGATTCCCTTCTGGGACTGTCCACCAGTGCTCTCGCCTGAACATGCCGAGGAAGGAGTCGTCGCAGACGATCGCCGCGCCGCTGAAATCCTCACGCCATCGCAGTCCGATCATGATCATTTCGATCGTTCGCGTCGTGGCGAACGATCGGCGGGCCCGGCGCGACGCGGGTCCATCCAGTCCACGACTATGCGGGCAACAAGGGCATCCGAAGTTCCAGCCCACTCGCACATCTCAAGGCGATATTTCAGGTTCTTGCCCAGCTGATGCCATGACAGCAGATCGCACACCAAGAACTCGGTTTCTTCCAGGGGTCTAGGCATTGCCTCAACGACCCCTCGCGCGTGATCTGCCCGCGCCCAGTAGGGATTCTCGACCACCAGACCGCAAACCATGAAGCGGCGATCTGGCGGCAGTCCTGACTGCTCCTTCACAACGAACGCAACCGGCTTAACTTCTGTCGAGCGACCCTCACGTAGCAAAACCCTATTCAGCACCTTCTCGGTCTGTGGGCGGAAGCGGGTACGGGCCTGAACATCGAACGTGCGACATAGCTCTCGGATCGGATCGAGATCCAGCGGGATCCCGCTGAGCTGCAACGACACATCTGATCGCCAGACCAGACGTGGCTCTGAGGCGGCGACATCGATAAGCAACGTGTAGAACCCGTCATCGCAGACATCTTGGTAAACGACCTGCTCGGTGTGGTGGAGTGAGCCTGCATCCTCGTAACGATCCCCCCAGCGCAACAGCGCTTGGGCGAGGCTCGCCGGGCCGATCCCGTGCCAGTTGGTCTCGGATTGCGCGATGCTCCAAGTTCCCGCGCCCGTGGCCCAACCCAATGACGACAACTCGCCCAGGGCGTGAACCATCCCATCGACTGTTTGGATGGACAGCGGCAGGTCAAAGGTTACGCCAGCACCGGGCGCCGAAACCCAATCGGGGTCATTAAGTCCCCGGCTGAAAGCGAAGCCCGAAAGGCTGCCGCTCGCTTCAATCCACGGCATGCGAGTCCCGTCTGCGGCGAGGAGGAACGCATCGCCATCTACCGGCGAGTCTGAAGAACTCGTAGGTCGCTGGAATGACGGTTCTTGCGACCCGACAAGCACCTCAGCTTGTAGGCGCAATGCGTCCTGCTTGATGCGCAGCATCCGACGCAAATCAAAGTCACGGGCACAAGCGCGCTCAAGGTCTGCACGGTCTAGCAACAGGACTGGCCGATCCCGGCGTTCCAAGACAGCAGTGAGGGCCGTGGCGGTGAACCCACTGAGGCTGATCAGTACGCCGATCACGCCGCTCTGCGATCGATCCAGCCGACCCCGGAGCGCGTCGATGTCGGCAACGGTTGCCGGCTGCTTTCGCCACTTCGTCTCGATCAGGAAGGTTGCACCGCTTCCCTCGGCGAGGAGATCAGTCTGCCGCGGCCGTGCCAACCCGGGGTTGCGATCGATCCGAAAATGAGCGCTACGAAACAGGCGGCCAACGAGTGCCTCCAAGCCATACCCCCGAGCCTGAGGATTCGCATCAGCTAGTCGATGGAGCTCATCGAGTAATGGCGCGACCTGTCTCATGGCCACAGGCTACGGACGAGTGAGGCGATAGCGCATCTCGCCCTTGCACCCGGCCGCGCAGGGTCCAAGCGTAATCGCATCGGAGCATGAACGCGTGATCGACCCGAACCCCGGCGGATCAACCCACCGACCGGATCCGAAACGCCCCTCCCGATTCCCGACCTCATCCTTCGCCAGCTCGACACGCTCATCTCTGCCGCCACCACCACCGACCATCAGCTAATACCGTCCGCAACCCGCGAGCGACGAACGCGCGGTCAGGACGAAGCCGGGCCGTTTTGGTGGCGTGCGCTGGCGATGACGTACTGGTCGCCCAGCTCCTCGTTAGCCCATGCAAGCGCGCGGTCAAGGCCGGTGCGTGCCAGGAGGGAAGCAGACGATGAACCCCTCACCACCACGAGGCTTACAGACCGCCCGGGTGCGGGGTCGGTGATCTCAAGGATCCAGCAGGCGTCCCCTGAATACACCGCGAGCGTCATGTTCGCCACTTCGGTGTCGTAGCGGTCACGCCAGAAAACGCGCAGCTCGGAGTCGTCGGGGAGTCCGCCGTCCGGTGTCCTCCATACGACCTCGATGGATAGCGTGCGCCGGCGCAGGTCGTGATCGTCCGGGCCGACGGGGCGCTCAAGCGTCGTGTGCGGCAACTCAGCGAGCAGACCTTCTACGGGCAAGAGCGCCCGGACGACGGCTTCGGCATCGCTTGTGTGCTGCCCCCCGTCCTCGAGCGCGACCTCAGCGCCTCGCTGTAGTTCTTCGTAGGTCGTTTGCAGCTCGCG